>JAFRMA010000025.1 GCA_017430925.1 Solobacterium sp.
ATGCCCTTATTTTATTTAAATACACATATTACTTCGCATAATGTATGTTATGCGATTTTTGCACAGAGTTATTTCAGCAGCTCCATCAGGCTTTCTCCGTATTCCGGTGGATCTACCTGGAAGTTATCCGCAATTGTCGCGGCGACATCCGAGAATGAACTACTCTGACGCAGAATACCACTGGATTCAAATGACGGACTGTAAGTAATTAACGGCACAACTTCACGTGTATGGTCTGTACCTGTCCAGGTAGGATCATTACCATGGTCAGCGGTAATCATCAACAAGTCATCATTTTTCATCAGCGACAGGAAGATTCCGAGTTTTTCATCAAATCTCTCCAACTCCCCTGCATACCCTTCCGGATTGCGGCGATGTCCCCATTTAGCGTCAAAATCAACCAGGTTGGTAAAGCATAATCCCTCAAAGTCTTTTGACGTGATCTCAATCGTCTGTTCCATACCATGTACGCTGGATTCGGAATGATATGCTTCAGTAATTCCTTCTCCGTCAAAGATATCGTTGATCTTCCCTACCGCAATCACATCGTAATGATTCTCTTTCAGGGTATCCAGCACGGTTTTACCGCTCGGTTTCAAGGCGTAATCATGTCGATTTGCGGTTCTTACAAAATGTCCGGCTTCCTTACCGACAAAAGGTCTGGCAATAATTCTGCCGACTTTCCATTCCGGTTTCATGGTGATTTCACGGGCAATTTCACAGCACCTGTATAATTCCTGCAAACCGAAGGTTTCTTCACTTGCTGCAATCTGTAATACTGAATCAGCAGAGGTATAGACGATCATATCTCCGGTTTTCAGGTGGTCAGGTCCAAGTTCATCCAGAATTGCTGTTCCGGAAGCTGCTTTATTACCGACAACTTTATGACCTGTACGTTCTTCCAGTTCATGGATCAATTCCGGAGGGAATCCTGTATCTGTAAACGTAACAAAAGGTTCTTTGATGTATAGGCCCATGATCTCCCAGTGTCCGGTCATGGTATCCTTGGAATTACTGTGTTCACGCATGGTGAGACAGTAGCCGTCAAAATGATCCAACGGAGGAATATGCTGAATATGCTTCAGATTGAATGCGCCGAGTTTCTGTAACCACGGAAGATGTAAAGATTTTACTGACGCATCAATATGACCCATGGTGTCGGAGCCTTCATCTCCGTATTCTGCCGCATCCGGCGCACTGCCGAAACCCCAGGAGTCCACAACGATCACAAATACTCTTTTAAACTTTTTTCTTGTCATTAAATAAATCTCCTTCTGTATTTCCGGGATGATACTTTTCATAACTGTCAAAAACCTGACGGTTCTGTACATGTGTATAGATTTCTGTAGTCTGGATATCGCTATGTCCAAGCATTTCCTGAATACTGCGCAGATCAGCACCTCCCTGCAATAAATGTGTAGCGTAACTGTGACGCAGCTTATGGGGAGTGATCGGTTTGGTTATTCCCGCTTCCAGACAGCTCTTGTGTAACATTTCTTCAACATATTTCGCAGTGATCTTACGGCCGAATCTGTTAATGAAGAACAGATTTGTCTTCGTCTTCAGATATAGCGGCCGGACTATAGACAGGTAATTTTTCAGCAAGGGAAGACTTCCCTGCGCAATCGGCACGATTCTTTCCTTATTCCCTTTTCCGAGAACTCTCACCTGCCCTGTCTCCAGGTCCACTCTGTTCAAGGTAAGCGAGATTGCTTCGGAGATACGCAGACCACAGGTATAGATCATTTCCAGAATCGCATGATCCAGCAGTTGTTTCGGGTCATGGTCATCAAAGACAGACATGAGTTTTACGATTTCTTCGGTTGTGCAGAATACCGGGAGTTTCTTTTCCCCGCGGTGTACTTCAACGTTCTGGGAAGGATCTTTCTCATCAAACATGAATGACAGGTACTGGTGAAAAGAACGCACAGATGCGGCCATTCTCGCTACACTGGTCCCCTTCTTCCGGCTTCTTTGGGAGACCATATAGTCTTCTACAATATCTTGAGAAATCTCCCCGGTATCGTGAATATCCAGATTTTCCAGGTATTCCATGTACTGTTTCAAATCTTCTTCGTAAGATCTGACGGTACGCAGGGAAAGCCCCTCGTTCACCGAGATCTGGACAAGATAGTTTTTCAGGGCATTACGGATATTCATGGTTTATTCCTTTAATAAATCACTGGCACGCCGGAAGGATGAATGTCCCAGTTGTGAGTTCAGATCCTTGATTACACTGGACGTTTCCTTTTTCTCTGCTTCCGTTTCATCAAAAAGGTTCAGCTGAGTACCAAGATATTCGGAGGACGCGAAGTCACTGACGGATATTCCTAAAAGACGTATAGGTTCATCTTCCCAGTTTTCATCAAAAAGTGATAATGCCTGAACAAACAGGTCATCGCTTTGCCAGATGGGTTTCTCCAGCTGACGGGAACGATCCACATTTTGAAAGTCATAGTATTTGATCCTGAGTGAGATCGTTGATCCGGCTATCTTTTCTTCCGCCAGACGCTTGCCAAGCCTGCGGGATAATACACGCAGCAATCCCCGCAGTTCATCATAGTCAACCGCATCATCTAACAGGGTTTCCGATACACCCATGGATTTAGGGCTTGTTTCAGGGGTGATTTCGCGTGAATCATAGCCATGAGCACGTCTGATTATTTCTTCCGTATTTTTGCCTAAAACAGGCTTTAAATCGCTTATATCGGGATAATTGGCCAGATCACCGATCGTCTGTATACCAAGATCACGCAGTACAGGCGCAGTCTTATTGCCGATTCCCCGCATATCCTCGATCGGCAAAGGCCAGAGTTTCTCCGGTACTTCCCGGATACGCAGTACGGTGATCCCCATCGGTTTTTTCATCTCGGACGCCATTTTCGCGAGAAAAAGATTCGGGGCTACACCGATGGAACAAGGCAGACCAAGTTCATTGTATATCCTGCGCTGTAACTGCCAGGCAAGATCCAGCGGTTTCGGAAACTTCATGATGGAATCCGTCATATCCGCATAACATTCATCGATACTTACCTGTTCCAGATCTCCCGCATACTCTGAAACAATATGAATAAAATGTTCAGATAACTCTCTGTACCATTGAAAGTGCGGATTTACGATAATCAGGTCCCGGCATAACTTCTCCGCTTCAGTCAGCGGCATAGCTGAATGTATACCGTAGACACGGGCTTCATAACTGGCTGTAGACACGACACTGCGTCTGGTATTGCCGCAGACAACCACAGGCTTACCTTTCAGTGAAGGATCCAGAAGAACTTCCGCATTCGCAAAGAAAGCATTCAGGTCAATGTGGAAGTATACCCTGCTCATCTTTACTCCTTCTGATCAATTCTTCGGAAGCTGCCAGTGATGCATTTGTAATCGTACCGGAAGAAATCAGAGCCAGTTCACGGATCACTTCTTCGTTATTCAGTTTACGTACATTGGTATTGGTCATCAAGGCATCAGAAGACTTCTCCACCAGGTAGTGATGATCCGCACAGGCCGCAACCGGCGCCAGATGCGTAATGGAAAAGACCTGACCGGAACGTGCCAGGGAATGCATTTTCTGCCCGATCGCACCGGCGACAGGACCGCTGACACCGGCATCGATCTCATCAAAGATCACGGTTTGTATGCCCTTCAGCTGTGTGAATATGACCTTTAATCCCAGCATCAGCCTGGACAATTCACCGCCGCTGGCTGTTCTGGACAAAGGTTTTAACTCTTCCCCTTTATTCATGGAGATCATGAACTCCACCTGGTCATCCCCTCTTAGGGAAGGATCCGTTGTTTTAAAGATCGTCTTGAATCTGGCATTCGGCAGAGAAAGATCACGAAGATGCACAAGGATCTCCTGATCCAGTTTTTCAGCACCGGAAGTTCTGGCCTTTGTCAGTTTTTCCGCCTGTACCTTGTATGCCTTTAATGCTTGTTCGATCTGCTTATCAATCTTCTCCAGGTATTCCCTGCGGTGTTCAAAAGCCATGATCTTCTGGTTTAATTCATCACGGTGATTCAGGATATCTTCGATCTTGCCGCCGTATTTTCTCTTCAATCTCTGCAGATCATACAGACGTTCTTCCATGGCATTGATCTCTTCTTCACTCAGAGAATAACTATCTCTGACTTTACGCAGACTTTCCATGGCGTCACTGATGTTGTAATACCCGTCTGTCACCTGCCGGGAAGCGTCTTCCAGATCCGTAACGGATACAGAAGAAAACAGTTTCTGTAACTGGTACAGGTCATCTTCCGCATGATCATAGATCTCCAGAATCTGATTCAGTTTATCCAGAGAGGATTTCACGCTCTTATACTGTCTTTCCTTCTCTTCCAGTTCTTCGTCTTCACCGACACGCAGATGATAAGAATCGATCTCCTGGATCTGGTAACGGAAATACTCCAGGTCGCTTTCGTTGTATACATCACGAAGCGTATTTTCCTTGTTTACGGTAAGTGTATGATATGCGTCGTACGCATCTCTGGTTTTCTGCAGTAATTCAGGTTCATGGATATACTCATCCAGAAGATGTAAGTGCTCCGAAGTATTCAATAAGTACTGGGTATCTCTCTGACCGTGAATATCGATCTCATTCAGCAGTGCTTCGCGCATGAGGGATAACGTCGCGATCCGGTGGTCAATACGTACAACCGCTTTCCCGGACGAAAGAATCTCCCGTGTGAATGTGACTTCGTCTTCTGTATCAAAACCGGCATCTTTCAGGACATTCAGCGCATGTGTATTTCCGGACAGATCAAAAGTACCTTCAACGATGGCTTTCTCCTTGCCGGCAGAGATCATCGATGTGCTCGCTCTTTCTGCGCATAACAGGGAGATTGCGTCTACCAATATGGATTTACCGGCACCGGTTTCACCGATAAAAGCACTGAATCCGTTCTCAAAATCAAGATTCAGTTCATGGATCAGGATGAAGTTTTTAATATACAAATGCTTAATCATTCTTTTCCAGCATTACCTCAAACAGAGTATTGATATCCAGGCCTTGTTCTTTCTTCAGCAGATTTTCAGCACCCTGGGATACATAATGATCTCCGATACCCATACGGTGGATATCCACGTTCATATGATGATCCATGTAGTATTCACAGATCGAAGCGGACAATCCCCCTTCCAGCATATCTGTTTCATAGACATAGACCGGTACGTTCAAAGACGCGATGTGATCTAGTACGGATGTATCGATCGGCTTAAAGAATCTCGCATTGACAACCAGGATATTCAGGTTGTTAGTGTTTACCTTATCCAGGATACGGTTCAGCTCAGGTCCGTAACTGACCAGTACTACATCTATAATATTCGGTGAATTTAAGTAATTCCACGAACCGATTTCTATTTTTTCGAACATTTCCTTGATATTTTCTATCGTTCCCCGCGGATACCGTATCGCAAAAGGATGTTCCTGCAGGTATGAGGTATAGATCAGATTTCGGGCTTCCTGGGCATTTCTTGGCTGTGAGATGATCATGTTCGGCAAAGGTTTCAGGAAACCGATATCAAAGACTCCGTGATGAGTATCCCCGTCTTCACCGACAAGACCTGCCCTGTCAATTCCCAGAAGCACCGGCAGATCCATCCGGCAGATATCATGATTCACCTGGTCATACGCTCTCTGCAGGAAGGAACTGTAGATGGATAAGAACGGTCTCATACCGGCATTGGCCATCGCTGCCGCAAATACTGCCGCATGTTCCTCCGCAATCCCGCAGTCAAAACTTCTTTCCGGATATTTCGCAAAGAAGGATTGTAAGGCACTGCCCTGGATCATTGCCGGGGTTACCGCGACGATCTTTTCATTATCTCTGGCGAGTTCTTCCACAGTGGAGGAGATGATCTCTGACCAGGTGGCGAATCCCTGCGGTATGCCTTTCAAGGGCTTGCCTGTTGCGATGTTAAAAGGTCCGACACCGTGCCATAAACCGTCTCTGTCTTTCTCGCAGGGACCGTATCCTCTGCCCTTTTGCGTGATCACATGGATGACGATCGGTCCTTCATGAGACTGGGCAACACGGAATACACGGATCAGATCATGGATGTTATGACCATCTACAGGACCTAAATATTCAAGATTCAGGACACCGAAAAGACCAGTATCCACAATACTCTCCTTCAGGGCATCCTTTACTGATTTCAGACCGGAATACATCAGAGTACCGATGTTGGAATGTGTCAGCGCAGACTTTGTATTGGTCTTGAAACTGTTATAAGACTTGGCAGCTCTGAGCTTGGTGATACTCTTGCTTAAAGCACCGACATTGCGGGAAATCGACATATTGTTGTCATTCAGCACAATGATGATCTTCCGCTTTTCTGAACCAATCTGGTTCAATGCTTCAAAAGACAGACCGGAACTTAAGGCACCGTCACCGATCACCGGTAAGATATCATAGGTTTCACCGTTCAGGTCACGGCTGACCGCAAAGCCCAGGGCGGCGCTGAGAGATGTAGAACTATGTCCGGCTTCCCAGACATCGTGTTCACTTTCATTTCTCTTCTGAAAGCCGCTGATTCCGTGAAACTGACGAAGTGTAGAGAATTCTTTCGCCCTGCCGGTCAGGATCTTGTGGACATAACTCTGATGTCCGACATCGAAGAAGATCTTGTCTTCCGGAGAATAAAAGACATAGTGCAAGGCAATCGTCAGTTCGACAACACCGAGATTGCTGGCAAGATGTCCTCCGGTATGAGAGATGTTTTCAATAAGAAAAGTACGGATCTCCTGCGCAAGATCATTGAGTTCGTTTAAAGATAAAGTATGCAGAAAATCAGGATTTTCTATTTCTTTTAAGTCCATAGGGCTCCTAATAAACACGTTGAATTACAGAATTGATCAGGGTAACTAATCCTTCCGGATCAAATCCATCTAAATTATGACATAAACTGAGGCATTCCTCATAGAGTTCATTCATTAAGTCTTCAGATTGTTTCAGTCCGAGAGTAGATACTGAGGTTATTTTTTCATTGCGGATATCGGAATTTGTCTTCCCCAGTTCGTCCGCGGTTCTGGTCACATCAAGAATGTCATCCTGAATCTGGAAAGCCAGCCCAAGCTTATATCCGATTTCTTTCCATAAAGCCAGATCTTCTTCCGTTACACCGGCAAGTCTTGCGGCAATCACCAGCGGAATGGTAAGCAGGCATCCTGTCTTATACTGATAGACTTTGCGGATATCTTCAAAGGTATACGACTGTTTTTCCTGCATATCCAGGCATTGCCCGTACACCATGCCATCGGGTCCGGCACTCTCGGAAAGATCTCTCATGCAGGATATAACAACAGCCGGATCCGCCTGTGTCTTTGCGGCACAGGCAAATGCGTGTGTAAGTAAACCGTCACCGGCAAGGATTGCGGTGGCTTCATCAAACATCACATGATTTGTAGGCTTGCCGCGCCGCAAAGTATCATTGTCCATAGCCGGCAGATCATCATGGATCAGCGAATAGGTATGGATCATTTCCAGAGCGCAGGCAAAATATATCCCCTTCAGAGGATCAATTCCGTAGCCTTCCAGGACTTCTTCCAGCATCAGCGGACGGATTCGTTTTCCTCCGGCAGTGAGTGAGTATAACATGGCTTCTTTTACACGGCTGTCGGTAACATCATCCAGACTGTGATACAGGTATTCTTCAAATTCATTCTTCTTCATCGTTTTTTCTCTTGATTTCTTCGATCTTCAGTTCGAATTGTTTTAACTTGTTATCGCAGTATTTCACTAGGTCCAGTCCTTCTTCAAACAAGGCAATGGTCTTATCCAGGGATTGATCATTCTCTTCGAGAATGGATACGATTTCTTCCAGACGATTGATGGATTGTTCAAAGGATACTTCTTTTTCAGGCATATTCAGTCCTCCTGTATAATCTTTGTGATCTTGGCGTCAGCTTGTCCGTCATGGAGACGGATATGGATGTTTTCTGCTTCCTTAAGCTGGGTAACAGAATTGATCACGGTTGTATCTTTCATCACGATAGAATATCCTCTCTCCAGTACTTTCAGGGGTGAGTACGCATCCAGAAGATTGATGATCTCACGCAGTTTGCGGGTATTCCGGAGACGGGTATCGTTGATGTTCTGATATAATTTTTCACGGTCATGTGCGATCGTCATGCGGTTGGCATGGATGGTGGTTTTCAGCAGAGAGATCAGTTGATTCTCGTTGGTGTTCAGACGGATCATATATTCGCTGTTTACCGCTGTAACCTGTTTTTCCAGCCCGTTTAAGAGCGTATTTAAGGCAAATCTTCGTTCCCTGATCATTTTCTCAGGATCCCGGAAAATCGCTGAATTACGGCTTATATCGAGCCTCTGGGATGAAGTATTCAACAGAGCTGTAGTTTCTCTGTTCAGGCGGTCTTTCATCGTCTGTACAAAGTCTCTGACTTCGCGGATATCCGGACTGCATCTCTCCGCTGCTCCTGTCGGTGTGGGAGCACGAAGATCTGCCACAAAATCCGCAATTGTGAAGTCCACTTCATGTCCGATTCCGGTAATTACCGGTGTATGCATATCATAGATAGTCCGGGCAAGAGTCTCACTGTTAAATGACCAGAGATCTTCAATGGACCCTCCCCCACGTACCAGCAGGATCACATCATAACCAAGCGTATCTACATATTTCAGCGCATCCGTGATCTGTTCGGCACTGCCTGTGCCCTGGACCAGTACCGGATACTCATGAACTTCCGCCACCGGCCAGCGTCTCTGCAGGGTCGTAAGCACATCCGAACGGGCTGCGGTATTCTTCCCGGTAACCAGACCGATATGTTCCGGATAGAGAGGTATCTCTTTCTTGTGTTCTTCCGCGAATAGTCCTTCTTCGCTGAGTTTCTTCTTTAAAGCCTCAAACTGGATGAACAAATCACCGATACCGGAAGGTTTCATGTTGGTGACGATCAGCTGCATCTCACCGCGTCCTTCAAATACAGAGATATCCCCCTGTACCAGAACTTTATCTCCGTCTTTGGGAACATAACTGATCTTGCGGTTGCTGGATGCGAACATGGCGCATCGTAACTGCGCATTACTGTCCTTCAGGGTAAAATACCAGTGTCCGGAACGATAATTGGAAAAATTACTCAGTTCGCCCTCAACCAGGACATGCTGAGTCATACTATCCCCTTCCAGCCGGTTTTTCAGATAACGTACGAGCGAAGAAACAGTTAGTATCTGTCTGCTCATATACGATCCAGAACTCCGTTGATCAGTTTGTAGGATTCTGCGTCACAGTACTTCTTTGCCAGTTTGATATATTCGTCAATGATCACGGCAGCTTCAATCTGTTTCAGATCAAATTCCGCACATCCGCAAAGAATGATTGCCTGTTCCACATAGCCAAGACGATCAAAAGTCCATCCCTCCAGCACCTGATTCGCGTAGTAGCGATAGCGTTCCGCGTTGTCTACGGCAGTACGCATGACTTCCTGGATATAGGTATCTTCCAGAAGATCCGTACTATCTGTATCCTCGATCAGTTCCTGTAAATTCCGGGGATAAATCATATTCTGGTAAATACAGATCAATGCCTGTTCACGATTCTTTATTCTGTTCATAACTTCTATATTGTAACATAATGACTACTTGTAGGATATTGAATAATCGTAATAATATGAGTGTATGAATGTCTGGCAGAAAACAACCGGTCATCTGAAAATGATTCACGAACATCGGCGTGAAGTACGCAAGTGCTGTTTTGCGTGTGGTTTGTACAGACAGGGACTGACACATGACCTGTCCAAGTATTCACCTTCAGAACTCTTTCCGAGTATCAGGTATTATCAGGGATACCGGTCTCCCTATTCCTACGAGAAAGAACTGCATGGTTATGCATTGGGGTGGTTGCATCACAAAGGCAGAAACAAGCATCACTGGGAATACTGGTATGATATGATCCAGGGAAAACTCACACCGATAGAAATGCCCTACCGGTATCTGATTGAAAGTGTATGTGACCGTGTGGCAGCCTGTAAGATCTACCAGAAAGATGCCTATACGCAGAACTCTGCCCTGGAGTATTTCCTGAGCAAGCCGGAGAGAAATTACATGCATCCAAAGACGGCCGAAACCATGGAAGAGATCCTGCGGCAGATCGCTGAACACGGGGAAGAATATGCGTTTGCGGAAATACGCAGAAACATGAAGACACTCAGTAATAAATAGATACAGATATTTGTGTTTATTTGTGGTACGAGTGTTTTATTATTTGTTATGATAATAAAAAGAATCCATGGGATTACTTGAAAGGAAAACAAGCTATGGCAATTAAAATGATGGAATATCCGAATCCGAACAATAATCTGAAATTGCGTGTTGCCCGCGGACACTTCGCGACAAGCCACAGTCATATCAATTACTACATTGATCTGACCATGACACGTTACAGACTCTCTGAAGCAAAAGAAGCTGCCAGAGTACTGACCAGTAAATTCAGACCCTCAACGATCATCGATACGATTCTGTGTCTGGATGGCACCGAAGTTGTCGGTGCATGCATGGCCAGCGATCTGACCAAGTCCGGCTTCCGCAGCATCAACACCCATAATACGGTATATGTCGTCACACCTGAACATACAACAGGCAGCCAGCTGATCTTCCGTGAAAATATCGCGCCGATGATCGTCGGCAAGCATGTGCTGATCCTTGCGGCTTCGGTAACAACCGGATATACAGTACAGGGCGGTATCGAAGCAATCGAGTACTACGGCGGAAGTGTTGCCGGTGTATGTTCGATCTTCGCCTCTGTTGATGAATGTGCGGGATATCCTGTATCATCCATCTTTACAAAGGATATTATCAGTGATTATGAGAGTCATCCGTACCATGAATGTCCTTTATGCAAGGCAGGCGTAAAACTGGATGCCATCGTCAATACCCACGGAATCTCCAGTTTCAGAGAATAAACCTACAGGGGCTGTAATCTACAGCCCCTGCCTTAGTATTTACTCTTAACGAGTTATCTTTTCTTTTTTCTCCGCGGTTTCTTTACGGAATATCCGAATTTACCCAGCATCTTTCCAAGGGTATAGTATTCACCGTGGGAGTAAGTGATCAGATCCGCCCTGGCAAGATCCAGACGACCGTTTTCATCGAGATACTGGTCATCGATATCCGTACTTAATACTTCTGCCACATACATGTCATGTGTTCCCAGACGGAGCACATGTCTGACTTTGCATTCCAGGCATACAGGGCTTTCTTCAATTAACGGGGCACGGACAAAACGTGCTTTTTCTTTGGTCAGGTGTAATTCCCCTTCCAGAGCAAATTTATCAATATCCCTGCCGGAGCGTATACCGACATAATCTGTAACTTTTGCCAGTCTGCGGTTGGTCAGACATACGACAAATTCCCCGGTTTTTTCAACGATATCATGGGAATAGCGGCTGGAACGGATTGAAACAGATAACATTACCGGATCGGAACATACCGTTCCTGTCCAGGCAGCGGTCATCACATTGGCATTCCCTTCCTCATCGCAGCAGGTGACCAGAACAGCCGGAATCGGATATAACATGTTGGATGGTTTCCAAAACTGCCTGCTCATCTTATTTCTCCGGATTCTGTTCTTCAAATTCCCTGGCAAGACCACCAGTAGAGGTTTCTTTCAGGGTGATGGGGATCTGTTTTCCGGTCTCGTTCATCGTATTGACGACCATGTCAAAACTGACCATGTGAGGCTTGATTGCGGACATTGTACGGGATAACAGCGAAGCGTCTCTGGCACGCAGAATCCCCATGGCATTACGTTCAATACACGGGATCATGACATAACCGAGGACAGGATCACAGGTCAGTCCGAGATTGTGTTCCATACCGATTTCTGCCGCGTATTCGATTTGTTCGATCGTCTGGTCATCCACAAAGGAGAATGCCGCGCTGGCCATGGATACAGCAGCACCGACTTCAGCCTGACATCCGCCCACAGCACCGCTGATCGTCGCATTGGTCTTGATAAGATTTCCGAATAAACCGCCGACGGCCAGAGCATCTGCCAGTACATTTTCATCTATACCGAGATCTTTCCAGCAATAGTACAGCATTGAAGCCATGACACCGCAGGCACCCAGTGTAGGCGCAGTCACGCAGGTGTTACTGCCGGCATTCTCTTCACTTGCGGCATAAGCGTAAGCCATCAGTTTCAGACGGTCCCGTTCATCTTTCGGCAGGATCACAGCCGACCGGTACAGGTCGTGGGCACTGCGCATCATTCCCAGTTTTCCCGGCAGGACTCCCGTGTTGGATAAACCATGTTCAACACATTGTATTTCCGCATGTAAGATATCCAGCAGAAATTCTTTCAGCTCAGGTTCATGTGCATAGACATATTCCTGAAGTGTATAATTCTTCTCTCTGCATACCTGTACGATCTCCTTGAAACTGGTTTCCGTATAGACTTCACGATTCCAGTCCAGGGGGTATTCCTTGATCTGTATACTTCCGCCGCCGAGGGAGAATACCGTCCATCGGTGAACTTCCCGGTGTTGATCATCATATGCAATCAGATAAAAACCGTTGGGAAAACTCTCCTGCCAGTCCAGCAGAAAGACTACTTCGGTTTCACCGGGTAGTGTTTCCTTGATGATTGCGTCAGTATTGTGACCTCTTCCGGTCAGGGATAGTGATCCGTAGAGTTCTGCACGGTAAAAAGGATATTTACCGTATTTCTCCGTAAATAACCGGCATGCCCTTTCCGGTGCCAGTGTATGGGAACTGCTTGGTCCCCTGCCAATCTTATATAATTCTTTTATTGCCTGCATGATGTACAAATTATAGCATTGTCACAGAGTGAATTCGACAGAAATATCACCTTCCGGAATACGTTATTTTCCGGATAAACTGCTATAATAAATGTAGTACTACAATATAACGAAAGGAATAATTATGCTGAACAAAACGTTAGAGGAATTCTCCATTGCATCATCAACGAAAGATCCTGTACCCGGAGGAGGAGGCGTCAGTGCTCTGGTTGGTTCACTGGCTGCTTCCCTTGCTGAAATGGTAACCAATCTTACTACCGGCAAGAAAAGATATCAGGAATATGAGGAAGAGATCCAGCAGATCATGGCTCAGGCTGAAACACTGAGAAAAGATCTTCTGGAATGCATTCTCAAGGATGCGGAAGCGTTTGAACCTTTGGCAAAAGCTTATTCCATGGATAAAAATGCGGAAGGTTATCGTGAAGCCATGGAAAAATGTCTTAAGGATGCGGCTACCCCTCCTTATCTGATTCTGAAGTATTGTACGGATGTTATCACCCTGGATGAACGTCTGGCAGTGATTGGTTCCAAGATTGCGGTTTCTGATGTAGCGACATCGGTTATGCTGGCACATGGTGCCTTATACGGCGGTTATATCAATGTCAAGGTGAATACCCGTCTGATGCATGATCGTGAGTATGCGGAAAAGCTGGATGCGGAAGTAGCGCAGTTACTTCAGGAATACAGCGTGAGAGCAATTAAGTGCTATGAAAACGTTATGGAGAGATTGACAAATGGCTGAGTTATTAAAAGGTAAAGATGTTGCGGCAGCAATTAACGAGAGAAGCAGAAATACAGTCGCAGAGTTAAAGGAAAAAGGCATTACCCCTGTTCTGGCGATTCTCCGTGTCGGGGAACGCAGTGATGATGTCTCCTACGAAAGAGGCGCGACAAAGCGTTGTACGGAAGTTGGTGTGGAAGTCAGGAATGTGGTTCTTCCGGAAGATGTATCCAAAGAGGAGTTCTATCAGGCTCTGGATGATCTGAATAATGATCCTAAGGTTCATGGTATTCTGATGTTCCGTCCCCTCCCGAAACATCTGGATAATGAACTTGCCAGAAAATCCATCAATCCGGCAAAGGATGTGGATGGCTGTACAGATGGTTCCCTTACCGGTGTCTTTACCAATACACCGCAGGGATTTGCGCCATGTACAGCTCAGGCGGCGATTGAGATCCTGGATTACTACGGTATTGACCCCAAAGGCAAGAATGTCGTGGTATTGGGAAGATCACTGGTTGTCGGTAAACCGGTATCCATGCTGCTGCTGAACAGGAATGCCACGGTAACGATCTGTCATACACGTACGGTCAACGTACAGGAGATTACGAAGAAAGCTGATGTGATCGTTGCCTGCACCGGTCAGATGGAATCCATCAATGCCGGTTATGTATCCGAAGGTCAGACGGTTGTTGATGTCGGTATAAACTGGAATTCAGAGAAGAATAAACTGTGCGGTGACTGTCTCTTTGAAGAGGTTGAACCGATTGTTGGTAAGATCACTCCTGTACCAGGCGGTGTAGGTTCGGTAACAACTTCTGTACTGGTTAACCATGTGGTAGAAGCTGCGAAACGTACTTTATAACCTTTACATTTCTGATTTAGTTAAAAACCGGATTGTTGTCAGACAACAGTCCGGTTTTCTATTCTCATGTATGATCCTGTTATTTCAGTGATACTGTCCATTGATCACCGGAGACGATGTATTGGAATTCCGTCAGTTCCGGGTTGTTTATCACTTTCAGCAGATCTTCGAAATCATCTACCGTTTCGATTTCAGAAAGCTTGCTGTATTCCACCCATTCCATCTGACCTTCCTCTGAGGATATCAGATTACCGGACCATTCCGTTGCCTTAAACAGCAATACTACATACCTTCCGTTCTTGATTGGAAATTGCTTAACTCCTGTTAATCTAGGATTGATTACAGTTAATCCGGTTTCTTCTTTGATTTCACGAATAACCGCATCCACAAAGGATTCTCCAGGTTCAACATGTCCGCCGGGCAAGGCATATCCCTGCCAGTCTTTTTTTACACGGTTTTGAAGCAATATCCTGGTATCATCCTCAAGCAGACATAGTACAGTCAGCTCAACATTCTCTGTTTTACTCATCAGTAATCTCCGGATATTTCCATGTATATATGTTCTTCCGTACGGTCATATTCACGGTATCCGCATTTCTCATACACATGGATTGCTCTACTGTTCTTCGGATTTGTCCGTAAGAAGATACGGCGTAAACCCAGGTGATTCAGTCCGTATTGCGTTAATGCAAGAACGGCTTCCGTACCGTAGCCGAGATTCTGCTTATCTGCGGTTATGGCAATACCAAGTTCTGCGGATGAATCCTGGACATTCATCAGTTCGATGTTTCCGATAAACTCTCCTGTTTTCTTTTCGATCATGGAGTATACCGGTGCGTTCTCTGCCAGTTTTTTCTGTACCCAGCGGATTTCCTGTTCTTCAGTATAAGTCTTGTTTTTACTCCCGATAAACCGGTTCACATTCTCATAATCGTTGACCAGGATAAGATAGCCCTTTACGAGAAGTTCTGATACTTCAACAAACCGGATATTCTCTGATTCAAAGATCTGCTTCATCAGTTTTAAGGTTTATTTTAGTTTCTTACCACAGTGAGGACAGAAGGTTTCATCCCCTTCCAGTTCTCCTCCGCAGGCATCACATACTTTCGGCTGTACAAGTTTCTTCCCGCAGGATTTACAGAATACAGCATCCGGTTTGTTCTTTGTGCCGCAGTGCGGGCAGATCGTTTCTTCCGGTTTTTTCTCGGTTTCAGGCACAAACTTATGTACCAGGTTATCCAGGTCAAATAAAGGCTTGTTTTCTTCTGTTTTCTCCGGTTCGGAAGGAATATAAGTACCGTCCAATATCTGCCTGTATTGGTCGCTTTCGGCCCATTCCGTGCATTCCAGAGCACGTACTGCCATGAATGGATGTGTAGCATTCGCCAGCATGTAGAATTCCAGTGTCTTATCCCACTTGGAATCGTTGACCATGTCCTTGTATTCTCTTGCCTGGGCGAAGAATTCTTCACGGTTTGGTTCCGTACTGATATGTTTGGAATACCCGGCCAGACGCATACATACTTCCGTCATTTTCTCTGCTGTACCGTCACATAAGACAGCTGCCCGGTCTGCGGAATATTCACTGCAGCGGATCCAGTAGAAGAACGCCACCTGCAGAGGCAGGGACATGACTGAACCCAGAGGTGATCTGCTTAAGGTACCTGCAGTACCTCCGAGAAGGATCGTACCCATCGTACGATATAACACGTGATGACAGGCGATATGACCACATTCATGCGCCAGAATCGTCGGAATCAGTTCTTCCGGCAAGGTATCCAGAAGTCCTGATGTTAAGACAATGTATGGTTTTGTATCACCGGAAGTAAAGGCATTCGGACGTACATCCATCATCAGGTATAACTCGGGGACATCAATTCCAAGTTTCTCACAGATCGGCGGAAGCATCTCCCAGTACTGGGGAAGCTGTTTCTCACTGATCCGGATATAACTGGACATATTACGAATCTTACCTTGACGTTCGCTCCATTGCTTGATAAATGTTTTCATTAACTGGGAAAATCCGGGAATAGCCTTTAACGCATCCAGCGCAGCTTTATCGGATTCATGAGTATAGTATTCAGAATTAAACGACATGATTCATTTTCTCCTTATAGTTCTATTGTACTCGTAAAACCATGAATTGAAATATGCCGTGAATCAGGAATATCCTGTAAAATAGATTCAGGATGAAACTGGTATATAAAGAAAAAGATACGGTGATCATTGACCTGGGAGATTATTCCGGAAGTTTTGGAGTCATTCATACCGGGAGGATCTATTGTTCAAAAGGAAGTATACCCGAAGAAATACGGAAGAAACTGAAGATCTCGGAATACTGCGATATTGACGATACGTACGACCATGCGTTTTCCGGAATCTGTAAAGTACTTTCTTCGGGAAGATATCCGGTATTCCTG
>JAFRMA010000026.1 GCA_017430925.1 Solobacterium sp.
ACCATTGGCAATTATCAGTTCAGAAGCTCTGGAATCCTCACCGAAATCAATACTTGTAAGATGTGTCTGGTTCTTAAAGGCACCCATACTGATTAATTTCAGATTGTTACCATCACCAAAATCAACACTCTCCAAAACATCACACGCCTTGGCTAGCTCTGATGGCGTATAAGACTCGGACGGGAAAAACAGATGATGAAGGAAATCAAAGAAGCTTCCACTCTCCGTTTCCTCACCGGGATAACCATCTTTACCATCTGCCGCCAGGAAACCGCAGGGAATCTCTTCCAGGTTACTGCCGTCTTCCAGCGCGAAATGCTTCACCGGAATGCAGTGGAAAGCTCCATCCTCTACGAGCTCAAGGCTGGCCGGGAAAACCAGGTTGGTAATTGTAGCAGGAATACCGCTCTTTTTACTATATGCAAACGCATTCGCCCGAATCGCGATAAGGTTTGAATCCTCCGCAAACTTCAGTTCGGTGATCGTCTTGTAGTTTTCAAAAGCATTTGCCGCAACTTCTGTAACTTTATATGTTTCACCTTCATATGTGACAACTGCAGGGATGGTAATACTGGTCAAGTCGCTGTCACCACCGGTAACAGCCACTGTCTTCTCTGTTTCGTCCAGAACCACATATGTCAGAGAATCACTCTCCGGAGTAAAGACCGTTCCTGCAGCCAGCAGAATTGCTTCTTCCTCCGCTGACTCTTCCACCGCAGGCTCCTCTTCCGGTGTTTCTTCTGTCTCAGAAACTTCTTCCTGTTCCGTATCGGCAACTGTTTCTTCAGGATTTTCCTCCGTTACCGTCTCCGTTTCCTCTTCAGAAGCAGGTTCTTCACTTTCCGGGTTCTCTTCCGAATCCTCTTCTGCAAGGATTTCTTCTCCCGGTTCTTCTTCGGCTGGAGAAACCTCTTCATCCTCAGTTTCTTCTTCCTGCTCCGTAATCTCCGGTGTTTCTTCCTCTTCAGGCAATACTTCTGAAATGGTTTCTTCTCCCGGTTCCTCGGCAGTCGGTTCTTCTGCCAGAACAGTTGTTGTCAAGCTGAAAATCATCGCGGTTGAAATGATCAACTGGAAGATTTGTTTCATACGAATCCCTCCCTCTTGTATAAATAAGAATTACAAATAATACTGTTAAACGTAAAAACAGCAGTATTGCATATACATACTTTAATTATATATAGTTCCCATCAAAAATGTAAGCATAACACCATGTTTCTGCGGCAAATAATCCTAT
Organism: Solobacterium sp.; assembly: GCA_017430925.1. GTDB lineage: Bacteria > Bacillota_I > Bacilli_A > Erysipelotrichales > Erysipelotrichaceae > Bulleidia. The sequence continues at coordinate 1,238 of JAFRMA010000026.1, forward strand.
AGTATATATACCCTTCCCAGGCGATGCTTCGGATGTTCCACCGGTACTGTTCTTACATTGCGGCAGGAAATGACAAACACCAGTGCTCTGATTTGAACATAGAGATTATAGATCAACCAGAAGATGAGGAAAGCAGATTCCCGGGAGAAATAATACTTATAGCAACAGAAAAGCCCCCACAAATGAAGCAGGATCATTAACACAAAAGGCAGCAGATATCCAATCTTCCAGGTATCTTTTGTCTTCCGGTTCGTCACTTCAAAAGTAGTATGATGAATGCCGAAGGTCTCCTGAATGACAGGCAGCAGGAGAAACGGTGTCAGGCATATTTCGTATATTGCGCTGAGCTGTGCCGTTCGGGTATTCCCGGAAAAATACTTTATTTCAAAACTGGACAGCAGATAATACGGCAACCAGAACAAGCTCAGATCTCGCCAGTCACAGTGCATGACTTTAATTCCAAAACACGCAAATAATAAAGGTCCTGCACAATACAGCAATCTTTTGACCGGATAATACCAGTACAGAATAGCAAGATAGTAACAGATCTTCTGGCGGATCGTGAGCTCTTTACTACGCAGAAAGCGGGTTGACTTACGGGTCTGGATACAGCCACATGCCCACCGTTTGCGCTGCCGGATCAATGTCGGAAGATCTTCCGGAACCTTGCCGAAAGCCAGGTCTTCCGTCAGATCATATCCCTGATATCCCCTCTTCTGAATCTCAATCCCGGTCGCAAAGTCTTCGGTCAGTGTATCGGTGCGGAATCCGCCTGCATCCTGAAGTGCTTTACGGGAAATCAACATATTTGTCCCAGCCATGAATACCGCATTCACGTGTTCACGTGAAGGTTCTACACTATAGTAAAAATAGTCCTGCTCATTCGGTAAAACATCAGCTCCTCCGAACGCTTTCTGAAACAGGTCTTCTTCCCGGAAGCACTGAGGTGTCTGTACAAACCCAGCACGTGGATCAATCTGTTTCCGGCCGTTTTCACCTAGCATATACGGAACAGTTTTCTCAAGGAATTCCGGCTTCGGACACATATCTGCGTCAAAAAACGCAATCAACGGTGAATTTGTATGGTTCAGGGCATGATTCAGATTTCCGGCTTTGGCGTTTTCATGTTCAGCGCGGCAAAGATATCCTACGTTGTGTCTTTCCGCAAGCTGCCGTACCTCTTCTCTTCCGGCATCATCACATATATAGATATGTTTCTTCCCCTGTGGCCAGCGGATTTCTGTACAGGCCTGAATCGTCTCTTCAAGCAGAGATATTTCTTCTCCCTTTGTCGGCACCAGAACATCTACATCGGGAACGCCGCGCAGATCTTCCAGCGCTCTTTTTTCTCCCGGCAGAGAACTGACTGCCAGATGCGCAATCAATTCAAAACAACCCAATACTTCGGTTATTAACAAAACAATCCCCAGAATCATACTGTACACAGGCTGTCCGAACGGCAAGGAAAAGAAGATACGCCAGATAAAGTAAATTACCGAACAGATTGTGAACACAGCCAAATGTATTGTTTTCTTTCTTTCCATATCATTTTCCCAAATACCGGAAGATCAGTTTTCCCGCTTCTGAGAAATCCTCTTCCGTAAAATTCCCGTAATTCATTGATTCCGGACGAAGGAGTGAGTACGGCTCATCCTTGTTGCAGAGTGACCAGGCGCACCAGCTGATCTTTTTTCTATTAAGAAACTGCAGAAACTTCTCGGCATCTTCACTGCCGCCTTCCCCGATACCCCACTCACTGACAAATACCGGGAAATGCTTTTCCATAGCTTCTTCCAACGCCTTCCAATTCCAATGCTCTCCGGCATAGTAGTGATATGCATAGAGCAGATTCTCAGCATTGATCGGGTCAAACCATGCGAATGAAAGTTGAGAAGAATACTCCGGGACCCCGACGATCACCACCGCATCCGGTGCATACTGGCGGATCACCCCGATGATCTGGTACGCATACTCCGTAATAGTCGGCCAGGAAGTACCGTTAGGTTCATTACATATCTCATACAGAATATTCGGTGTATCCGGATAACGGGAAGCCAGCGCATCAAAGAAGTTTATTGCCTCCGTAATATGCATCATTGGATCTCCGTCATTCAGGATATGCCAGTCAACGATTACATACATGTCTTCGGCAATTGCGTCTTCAATCCCCGCAATCACTCGCCGCAGATTCTCTTCCGGCGCATGAACATACCCTCTCTCTGTATCGGTATACATCGCGATCCGGACCACATTCCCGCCGGCTTCCTTCACCGTGCGCATCATGCCGGCATTCAGATATTCTCCATACCACTCAATACCATGCGTGCTGACACCACGCAGTTGTATCGTTTTCCCCTGCGAATCACACAGTGCTCCGTTTTCCACATGCAGAGGTGTTACTGCCGGTTTCTGCGATGCAGTACATCCTGCGCACATCATAAGCACAATCGCCAGCAGAAAAGACACGGCGTATCTGCTGTATCCCGTACTTTTAGTATTGCGGATAGAGGAAAAAAACGTTCCGAATCCATGACCGCATGAAACGCTATCAAATTTACTCATAGTTTGATTATATGACAAATTCATTAAAATGCGATACCCTGCGTTTTTTGGTGTACCGGATATCTACGGGAATTGATGATTTTACGCCTGGCCATAAGATGATTGCATTACGTAAGATACGTTGATTCTTCGTTTCAGATGTCACCAGGGTTTTACCACAAAAAAATAGAACACTCCTTCAATTTCTGTGTTTGTGGATGTGCTATGTCATATCGTGTGGAGAGAATAATCCGCAAAATATGACATAGCGTTTTTTAATATGATGATATCGTGTACGGTCCAACGGAAAAAGAAAGAGAGGAAAAGAAT
>JAFRMA010000027.1 GCA_017430925.1 Solobacterium sp.
AGGACAGTGTCGCAAATGCGGTCAAGCGGTATGAAATCGTCATGGAAAAATGGGAACGGAATGAATATCCTGACAAACAGATCGTTGCCGATGACTTCCTGAGGTTCTTCCATGATGTGGATGAAATGCATCAGGGTATCCGGGAACATGCCATGACCCAATATCTAAAGCACCGTGAGAAGGTACGCTCAATCATTGACAGATATCTGTAACGAAAAAACAGATACGAAAGTGTCTGCTTATTCAAGAACATATTTTTATCCGTGTAAGCAGAGAAAACGTATGCCCCCTATTTATACGGACCATTACACTTTAAAAAGCACCGGTTCTTCGGCGCTGTTATACTCCCTGGTTCTGTATAAGTTTATTTCAGCCAGTCAATTTGTGTATCAAAGTATTGTTCCTGGAAGGCGATGGTATTGATCACCTCTTCCTGTGCATAGTTACGGTCTTTGGCGACTACCCAGCGTGTTACAGGATCATCCCGGCGGTAGATCACCGCGATCACGATGCCGGTAAAGGCATCCAGAGGCTCTTCAGGGCCATAAACATACGCTTCCTGGAATTCCCCTTTCCCAGCCAGGATCTCTTCCACGTAGCCGTAATTACACTCATACTGCGTATCTGCGTAGAGCGGGTGAAAACTTCCGTAAGTATGTTCCACGGTAACCGTTACGGTCTTTCCCAGATACTCTTCCTGCATCAGATATTCCATGGGGATGGATACGATATCATCACGAATATCCGGTTCACCAGTCTGCCGGAAACCAAGTTTTGCATAAAAATCACAAGCTGATTCTGCCGCGTTGACGGTTACACGTATGGTCTTCTCTTTTTCCTCCTTCAGGAACGCATGGACCAGGTTTGTGCCGATCTTTTCTTTTTGTCTGTCCTGACGCACAAACAGGAAGACGATATGATCGTCATGGAAGCCAAGGATACCTTCCAGTTCCGGGTCAAAATATCCGTAATATGAATACTGCTGTCCCATCTCCTGCAGAAATGCGTAAAAGGATTCTTCTGCTTTCTTTGTCGGTAAGATCTCCGAATGAAAAGACATCACTTCTTTAATCAAAGTGACTGCCTTTTCTTTTTCCTGACGGTTAAGTATACGTATACTCATTACACTTCCAGTTCCCGGTCATATAACGGGAAAGCATCCCCGATTGCCCGTTCCTGCAGTTCATTGTTATAGTACAAGACTTCCGCAGGGATATCCTTGACATAGGCTTCTGCGGCTTTGTGAATGCGTTCCAGGATACTGTTGTCTTCCTTGTCTGTCTCCACAAACATGGTGTAATAACGTTGTACACCCAGAGTCATCAGTTTCATCCATACACGGCTGATTTCCGGCATATTCCGGCATTCTTCGTATACCGCGTTGACCATGGCTGTCGGATATGTGCTCGGTTCCGCAAATGTTACCGAGATACCTTTCGGCAGTTTTCCGTTTTTTACCGGGCTGGATGCGGATGCCTGTTCAGGTTCGGTTTCCAGCAGTTTCTGAATGGAAGACTTGGGCAGGAAGATCGCGGATGAACGTGGATCCAGTACGATTCCTTCTGCCGTATTTGTCGCATCCGAGAACATCTGTCCGTAATCCTTCAAGGTACGGGTGATATAAGTAATCGTGTTCTGATCCTGACCGACAGGCATCTTCCTGGCTTCTTCCATATCGGAGAATACCGGGAAGAACATCGCGTTCTGTTCCGTATTTACCAGTACATATTTAATACTTGCGTTATTCGGAAGAAGAACTCTCCCTTCCGCATCAGGTTTTACTTCTGTGCTGAAGATCACCGGTGCCAGCAGTTTTGCGTTCTTCAGTTTTTCAATCATGACCGCTTCATTCTGCGGTGTTCTTTCTGCTTTCAGAGCCTGTAAGGCTTTCTTCAGTTCATTGTTGCTTGCTTGTGCCTGTACGGCTTTCTTCTGTGTATTTTTCTTTTTTTTCTTTGCCATAGTTTTTCTCCAGGTATTATTATAACAACTCCGGTGGTAATATGGGCTATAATATTAATTCGGAGGTGATCACATGAAACGTATCACTTGGAATTCACCTGTCGTTTTATCTTTTGCGCTGATCAGCGGTCTTGTTTTGGCACTGAATTATCTGACCGGGGGAGCGTCCAATCGCCTTTTATTCATGGTTTATAAGGGATCTCTTCGTGATCCTTTGTTCTATGTACGCTTATTTACCCATGTTCTCGGGCATGCGGATATCACGCACTATACCAATAATATGATCTTGTTTTTGATGCTGGGGCCTCTTCTGGAGGAGAAATACGGCAGTAAGAGATTGCTGGAGATCATCCTGCTGACGGCGTTCATTACCGGTGTGATCCAGGTCTTACTCCCCTTCAATACTGCATTGCTTGGGGCAAGCGGTGTTGATTTCGCGTTTATCATTCTGGCTTCGATTACAGGCACGCACAAGAGTAACGAGATTCCTCTGACCCTGATCATCGTCGCTGTTATCTACATCGGCCAGCAGGTCATGGAAGGATTGCTGATCCACGATAATATCTCTCAGCTGACGCATATCATCGGTGGTCTGGTCGGAGCTGTATACGGGCTTGTATTCCGCTCTTAATTTCAATAGAAATACAGTATTTGTTCACCTGATGTTCACATTCAGGGAGTACATTAAAGACAGTTACAGGAGGTGTAATACTTATGATGAGTGAAGTTAATAACACAGACAAACTGGAAGATATAGAAAAAGTTACACAAACCAACACAGAAGTTACTCCGGTTGAATCCCTGGCGGAAGAACCGGTACAGACAGAATCAGTACACGTAGAAGTACAGACGGAAACAGAAGCTGAACCGGTACATGAAGAAGTACAAACAGAACCGGTACACGAAGAAATGCAGCCAGAAGTACCGGCAGAACCCGAACCTGTCAAAGCAGAACCCGTCCGGGAAACACCAGTCGTTCAGGAACCGGTAAAACCGGCAGTTACCCAGCCGGTCAGTCCGGCACCTGCCCCTGTTGTTGAGAAAAAGAAAACACACCCGGGACTGATGCTGCTGGCATGTGCGGCAATCGGTCTGGCTTCGGGCTTCGGCGGCGGATATCTGGCGGTATCCCAGTTCGGCAAAGGTGAACCGGAAGTTGTGATCCAGGAAGTGCCTGTGGAGCAGACACCGGTGACCAATACGGCATCTGCGCAGATCATCACCACCGGACCAACCATCAAGGATGTGGCTGCCAAAGCTGCCCCTTCCGTGGTTGAAATCAACGTGACCGCGGAACAGACATCCTACGGATTCTTCGGCGGAACATACAAGGTACAGGGTGCCGGTAGCGGTGTGATCTTATCCTCTGACGGTTATATCATTACAAATAACCACGTTGTAGAAGATGCGGAAACCATCACTGTTACAACTTATGACGGTACGGAATACCCGGCGGAACTTGTCGGAACCGATGCCAAACTGGATATCGGTGTGATCAAGATTGAAGCCAGCGGATTACAGCCGGCAGTGATCGGAGACTCTTCCCTGCTTGAAGTCGGTGATATTGCTGTTGTCATCGGTAACCCGCTGGGTACTCTTGGCGGTACGGTAACCGATGGTATTATCTCCGCGACAAATCGTGAAATCGTGATCGACAGTGAATCCATGAACCTGATTCAGACCAACGCGGCAATCAATAATGGTAACAGCGGCGGCGGATTGTTCGACATCAACGGAAATCTGATCGGTATCGTCAACGCAAAGGATTCCGGTATCACCAGTTCCGGTGCTACGATTGACGGTCTGGGGTTCGCTATCCCGATCAATGACGCAATCGATGTAGCAGAACAACTGATGAAATACGGTATCGTCACCAATCGTCCGATCATCGGTGTAAGTCTGCAGACCCTGACCAGTGATCGTGGCCAATACAAAGCCGGATTATACATCATGGATATTACCAAGGGATCCGGTGCGGAAGAAGCCGGCCTGAAGCCGTATGACCGTATTACCGCGGCAGACGGCAAGCCGATCGCCACTTATACCGATCTGACCTCCGTCATGCGGGGCAAGAAAGTCGGTGACACGATCGAACTGGAAATCGACCGGGAAGGTAAAACGATGACTTTCACGGTACATCTCACCGGTACAATAGAAGAAACACAACAAGGCTGATCGAAGCTAAAACATAACAAAATCCCACAGAAGTGGGATTTTGTTATTCTCTGATCCTTTGAAGACCGAATATTCTACCAGGCCTCTGTAATACGATCTAATTCACAGGCAAAATCCTGAAGATTCATTCTCTGGATCTTGTCGAATTCCCCGCTCTTTTCCAGTTCTTTTACCAGTGCAGATAATTCTTCCAACGCTGGTTCGTCCTGACCAAGATAGGCTTGGCAGTTCGGTATACTATACACAAAGGCATATGCTTTGCGGAAATCATGAATTTCTCTGGCGCTGCATTCTTTCAGCATGACCTGGATCTTATGATTATCCAGAGCCTGCGCAAAAGCTCCGAACTTCAGGATACTGCCGATATCCGACTGGACAAATCTGGTAAATCCTTCAATCTGTGAAGGCTGGTAAGAGAATGCCAGGAGTTCGGTATCTACCTTCTTCAGTGAATGAAGCATTCTGCTTCTCAGTTCTGCGCAGGCTTTCTCCAGTTTCGGATCGTGTTCAGCCGGCGGTAGTTCTCGGGTGATATAGTCAGAATTCACCTGCAGTCCCTTACCGAACAGATTGGCGATCATCTGTTCCTCTGCGGCAGTGATATCACAATGTAACAGATTCTTGATCTGAAGCAGATTGTACGCAATCTTCCCGTATTCCTGCAGGAGGAATTGTCCGGGTTCCTTCAGTCTTTCCGTGATCCTGTTTACGGTTTCCGTCAAGTCGGATTCCTTCTGGCAATCCCATGTATACAGGATCTCCAGATCCGGATCATCATTGGCGAAACGCTGATCATAATCACGGAATTCTTTATATAGTGCCTGGGCTTTCATCACCTGCGCAGGATCATAGATCTGGTGTCTGATATAGTCGTAACAGAATTTAAACATGGGATATTGATTACTGCCGATTCTGAATGACAGCTGGTCCTCATCACCCCATTCCACGTCTTCAGCCGCCTGCATACGCAGATAATACTGCAGAATCCCGAGGAATATGGACTTCAGGAATACCGGATCATACTGTTTATTGTCGGTATCCATCCTCCGGTAAAGATCCACGGATTTCTGGCAGGCAAAGAAAAGTGTACGGATATTGAAAGAACCATGTTCCTCAAAACACCGGATCATTTCCTGAAGATCCGTTTCATTGCTGAACCCATTCAGGACCGGATGCCAATATTCCGCAATAACATTCTTGATCACATGAATCATATCCGGCTCATACAGGAGAACATCACTACATCCCTTTTCCAGTACTTCCCTTAGCTTGATCATCTCCGGAGTTCTGTCAGACTCCGTATCTTCCATTACCAGCAATACTTTTACTCCATCCTGCTGGGTCAGACTGCTGATATACTTCAACAGTTCTTCCGGATCGATCTCTGATTTATCCGCATCTTCAAAGATGACCAGTTTTTCCGCAAGATCCGCATTACTGTATAAACTGTCAACGTCTTCTTTATCCGCAGTGAGATCCAGCTTGTAGAACTTCGCCAGATTCTTGATCAGGGTCTTAGCCATGATCATTCCGACACTGGCTTTTTCTGATTTCTGACGAAATAACTTTGCCCGGTTTTCCAGGAATACATTCCGGCTGACTTCCGCAAGATCCTTCGGTCCGTACAAAGACACGGTAATACAGGAAAAAGCTTCCGGTGTATTCTTCAGATACGGAATCAGATCGCTGCGCAGGTAATGGCTTTTCCCGCTGCTTGGAGATCCGCAGAGAAGTAAGGCCCCATGCGTAAGATCATTCTTGACATAGTTGTAGATATAGTAATTCAGTTCCGTCCTCTTCATACCTGTATTTTCCTCCCGCAGTACATTTCTCATCCTGTGTTCATAAGAAAACCAGACCGGTTACATCACCGGCCTGGCAGAAAAACACGTGATCCGGATCAGGCTCTGTTCATGGATCTGGAAGCGACCACATCCACACCTGTACCAATCAGATCCTTGACGATGACATCGTTGACTTTCACCGGAGCTTCTACGGTTACATTCCGGATTGCCTTCATCGCTTCTTCCATCTTTTCCAGCGGGATCTCTGCCGAAGTAATCACCGGCAGCACCCTGTGTACACCGTGATTTACCGTGACCGTTGTGGTCAGGATACGCATCGGGCAGATACTTTCCTGTTCGGCATAGGCTTTTCCTCTCGGGCATTGGTTTCCTGTGATCTCCAGGATATTTTGACCATCCATGGTTACCTTGACACGGCATCCCATCGGGCAGTTGACACAGATCAGTTCTTTACTTTCCATCTGACACCTCCGTCACGGTTATCGTGATATCTCCTTCCAGTTCCTGGATCATCTTTGTGGTCAGTACCATCTGTTCCATTACGGAAGGCATGAGTTTTCTTTTCTTCAGTTTCCGCAGGACTTTCTCACCACTCTTCATGACGATTTCCGCCTGTTCGAAATTCTGTCTGACACGGAAGAAGAATTCCACGTTGTGATCACAGGAAGCGCTGACCAGTCCGGGAACGACATAGTTTACACCCTCTCCCGCAAAGACTTCATATTTGTGATCTTCTTTCAGTGTATTGTTCAGATAACGTACAGCTCCTGCAGCACTGCGGGCAGCTTCCATACTGACAAAATCCACCAGGTCATGGACATGGAGACCGTTACCGCACGCAAAGATACCCGGAACGGAAGTCATATAGTTGTCATCCACGATCGGTCCCTTGGTACGGGGATTCATCTGAATCCCTGCTTCATCCGCCAGATGATTCTCCGGAATCAGACCGACACTAAGCAGTAAGGTATCCACATCAAAGTACATCTGTGAACCGGGAACCGGTTTGAGATGATCATCTACCTGACTGACTTCTATTCTTTCCAGACGGTCATGTCCGAAGATCCTGGTTACCGTATGGCTTAAATAGAGCGGTATATCAAAATCTTCCAGACACTGCTTGATATTTCTCGGCAGTCCGTTGGAGTACGGCATCAATTCCGCAACACCGTAGACCTTTGCGCCTTCCAGAGTCATCCTTCTCGCCATGATCAGACCGATATCTCCGGAACCCAGGATAAACACTTTCTTGCCTACCATATATCCGTCAATATTCAGATATCTCTGTGCCTGGCCTGCAGTATAGATACCTGCCGGACGTTCACCCGGAATCTCTACAGCTCCGCGGCTTCTCTCGTAACATCCCACCGCAAGGATCACCGCATCTGCCCGGATCGTGACATACCCTTCTTCCGCATTGACATATTCAATCGTCTTATCCGGATTCAGTTTTATGACCATGGTATTGCATAAGATATCCACATGGAGGTCTTCTGCCTGTTCGATATATCTCTCCGCGTAGGAAGGTCCGCTCAACTGTTCCTTGAATGTCTGTAAGCCAAAACCGTTATGAATACACTGCTGAAGAATACCACCCGGTTCACCATCTTTTTCAATAACCAGGATATTCTCTATTCCTTGTTGTTTCAGCGTTACGGCCGCAGATAACCCCGCGCTTCCGCCGCCGATGATCACAGCCTGATACTTTTTCATCAGCGATTCTCACTTTCTAATATCTTCGCATTCTTCGCGTCCAGGACGACTTCTGTCGGAGATATATTCAACTCACGGGCAAGAATATTCAGGACTCTTGGTTCACAGAAACCACCCTGACATCTTCCCATACCCGGTCTTACTCTCTTCTTTACACCCTTCACGGTGTGGGCTCCGCATGTACGATGGATACAATCCAGGATCTCTCCTTCACTGATCTGTTCACAGCGGCAGATGATCTTTCCGTATAACGGGTTCTTACGGATCACTTCAGCCTTTTCTTCCGGAGTGAGATCTGCCATAACCAGAGGCTTTTCCCTGGTCATGCATACATCTTCTCTCTCTGTCAGTTCCAGATGTTTCTTCAGGATCTTCTGAATGATGTACTGTGATACTGCCGGAGCGCTGGCCAGTCCGGGTGATTCAATACTTGCGGCATTGATAAATCCGGGCACTGTCTTCGCTTCTTCGATGATGAAGTCCGGGCAGGAGCTGGAAGGACGCAGACCTGCGAAGTTACGGATCACATACCGGTACGGGACATTCTTCATTGTCTTGGTAATATTGGCACGGACATAGTCCAGACCTTCAAAGGAAGTACCTGTATCCTCCGGATCATCCACATAATCTGAGTTCGGTCCCAGAAGAGTATTGCCGAAAACCGTAGGTACTGCCAGTACACCTTTACCCTTTTCCGCGCTTGGCACAGGGAAAATAATATGATTGACATAATGAACCTGATGATCCAGGACAAAGTATTCTCCACGTCTTGGCGTGATCGTGAATTCCGGGGTATCACAGACCATGCGGTAAACTTTCTCCGCTCCCACACCGGAAGCGTTGATCACATAACGTGTCTCATAATCACCGTTATTGGTATGGATCACAAAATGATCTTCGTCTTTTGTGATACTTTCACAGCGGGTATTCAGATAGAGTTCGGTGCCATTATTTACTGCCACTTCCGCGCAGGCAATAGCAACTTCCCAGGGATAGATGACTGCCGTTGTCGGAAAAGAGAGAACTTTCGTTACCTGTTCGCTCAGGTTTTCTTCTTCTTTTCTGGCTTCATCACCAGACAGCCACTCGTATTCGATTCCCCGTCTTTCCGCACGGTCAGCTAAGATCTCCAGATGTTTTTCCTCGGTTTCTCCGCAGGCAGCGACATAAGCACCTGTTACCTTGCGGTGACATCCCAGATCTTCACAGATCTTTTCATACATACGCGCGCCTTCCACATTCAGCAGTGCTTTCAGCGTGTTGTCTTCCGGGTCATAGCCAACATGAACAATGGCTGAATTCGCCATGGTTGCGCCGTCCGCAATATCATTTTCCTTGTCGATCAAGGCGACATGAAGCCGATAGCGCGAAAGATCACGGGCAAGCATGGTTCCGGTAATTCCTGCACCAATTATCACTATATCGTACATTATCGTATTCCTTCCTGACTAAACTCCATTATATAGCAAAACCTGTGCAGATTATGCACAGGTTTACAGGTTTTCCTTTATTCTGCCGGGGTTTCTTCTACGACTTCGTTTCCTCCCGGATCCGGAGTGTTGTATACACAGGAGCTGCCGTCCCAGGTACCGCCGTTGTTGGCGCATTCTTCCGCCGGTGACGGTGGATAGACGCATCCGTTTCCATCCCAGGTGCCGCCGTTATTGGCACATTCTTCCGCCGGTGACGGAGGATAGACACAGCCGTTTCCGTCCCAGGTACCGCCGTTATTCGCGCATTCTTCGGCCGGCGACGGAGGATAGACACAGGTACTTCCATCCCAGGTACCGCCGTTATTGGCGCACTGTTCTGCCGGTGTCGGCGGATAAACGCACGTACTTCCGTCCCATGTGCCGCCGTTATTCGCGCACTGTTCTGCCGGTGTCGGAGGTACCGGTGTAGGTTCTGTTGTCGGTTCCGGGGTTGATGTAGGTGTCGGGGTTGGTTCCGTACCGCTGCCTTCGCTTACCTTACAGCCGCCCTTTCCATCCGGTTCATATCCGTCAGGACACTGGGCGATGCACTGTTTCTTATACCAGTACTTACCGGCTGCGTTACAGCCTTCCTTGGTACTTTCTGGATCTGCGGTGGGCTTGGGCTCATCATGACAGGAATTGTCATACCAGTATTTACCCGCAACCGTACATCCGTCCTTGGTATTCAGATCCGGTCCCTGGGACGGTTCCGGTTCAGTTTCCTGATAGTCATCTTCGGTAAATTCTTTTTCATTCAGAGGATTGATCTTGATTAGACCGTCAGGTACACCGACGACTGTCGGTATGGATGCCAGAGGTTTCGGACGGTCATCCTCGGTAATATACGAATGTGTACGGATATACTTGAACAGGGCTTCAATCCCCTTCTGTGACAGATGCAGTCCGTCAGAGGCGAAGTATTCCGCCTGTCCGTATCCGGTTTTCTTATCTTTCAGCGCTTCGGCAGAATTCAGGTATTTCCATTCATTCTTCTCGCACATCTCTACGATAGCCTTGTTGAAGGCATCGATCTGGGTCATGGATACGTTGATGTAATCTCTTCTCTGGGCAACCGGAGGAATGGAATTCACAATGATATCCACAGAAGGATACGCATTCTGCACAGCCTGGATCTGTTTTGTATAACGGTCAATGAAACTTGAAGCGTCCGTGGATGTTCCGGAAAGATTGTTGGTTCCGAACGTGATGATCACTCTCTCCGGCTGCAGGATCTTGACTGCCTGGGGCATGGTATATCGTCCGGTATAGAAGTCCATACACGGCAGAGAAGCAATCGCGTCAATGCCCATACCGACAACACCGATCGTATTCTGCCGGGTGGTAAAGCTATGTCCGGTACTGTCCGCGACTTTCAGGAAACGCGCTGTGTTGGAGTCCCCCAGGAATAATGTACTTTCGATATATTCCTGTCCGGCGTCTTCACTTTCTTCCAGGATCGTTGTGGCGTATTTTACTACGTCAATCACATTTTCTTCCGCGTCGTAGGTTTCTTCTGCTGGTTCCGGAGTAACGGTTTCTTCCGGTTCATCCTTACCGGATAAGGAATAGATTCCGAGACCCAGAAGAATAAGAACCAGCAGGACTGCCGCAATCGTCAGGAGTAAATGTAATGTATTTATCTTTCTTTTTGATTGTTTCTTGTCCATAAGTACTTACTATTTTACACGAATCACCAGTCTATATCCATTTTCTTTTCAATCCTTAAAAGAAAATATATAATACTGATTATGGCTGAAAACACTGCATATGACATGCCGGATGACGCGGAATTGATCGCAGATCTCGGGGAAGCGTTCTTCCGTGGTCTCGGCCGGGATAAAGATTATGCCCGGGCTTTTCGTTATTACCGCAAGGCAGCGGATATGGGTCATGTCCATGCGATGACCAGGCTTGGGTGCTGCTACGCCTACGGCTTTGGTGTGGACCGCAATCTCGAATATGCCAAAGTATGTTTTGAGCACGCTTCCGAAAACGGGGATATTGAGGCACTCTGGAGACTTGGGGATATGTATTGGACCGGAATCGAAGGCGTGGTCACCAGGGACGAAAGCACCGCGTATTCTTGTTATCTGAAGGCGTTAAACCGTGTGGAACACAGGCAGGATTACTGGAACGGAGCGGATGTATACTACCGTGTAGGATGCTGTCTGATGATCGGTATTGATGTGGAACCGGATGTCCGCTCAGCGTATGATTTCTTCATTTCTGCGATTGAGGGTTATGCGGACCGCATAGACAGCGGTGATCTGGAATGTGAAGAATATCTGGACAAAGCCGAACAAAAAGCAGAGGAATGTGAGAAAATACTGCATATTTCTGTCGATAATACAGCGTTTTATTTACCTTCCTAGTTGCGATTTGTTGAACTTGTGGTATTATATTTAAGCACTGAACTGGAGAGATACCCAAGCGGTTGAAGGGGCGGGCTTGGAAAGCTCGTAGGTCTGTAACAGGGCGCCGGGGTTCAAATCCCCGTCTCTCCGCCAGTAGTAATTATAAGAAACCGCATAACAAAGCGGTTTTTTTGTTGCCAAACAGCGATTCACAAAAAAATTCACAAAAAAAACCGGAGGAACTAATCCCCCGGCCTTTTGTGCTTTATCTTCCCCTTTCGAGGTCTTCTATTCTGTGGTTTGCCACCTTGATCTGCTCTTCAAGCACTGGAATACGTTTCGCGAATTCGTTGTGTTCGCGGACTTCCCTGGTCAGCTCTTCGATCCGGATCTTGGTTGATGCCTCATGTACAGCCAGACGCTTCTCCATTTCGGCAATAATGCCCTGCTGCATGGATCTGTTGGAAAAGATAACTCCGATCAGTGTGGCACCGGCAGTGATCAGAGCAACGATTATTGCGTCATTCATTACTCTCACCATCCGCTTCCAGTTCCTGGTAGTACTGCCTGGAAGAAAGACCCAACAGTGCACCCAGGAACGCATCGATTGCTGTAATGGTGCCGACGATCTCTTCACCATACGGTAAGCCCCAGATCTGTGCCAGGGCAAAGTACAGTGTGCCCAGTGCCGGCAGAAACATCTGTGCGATCCATTTCAGGACATCATACGTTTGATTACTCATTTTCATGTTACATCTCCTCCAGGATCGCTTTGATCCGTTCTAGTTTTGTTTCCAGGTCTGTCACCTTCCTGGTCAGTTCCTTAATCTTTTCATCACGGGGATCTTCGTCAGAAGGCTCCGGATCGATCACCGGATCAGGTTCTGTATAATCTGACTTCAGCACGTAGAAACTCAATACATTGGGAATCTCCCTGCCGGTATAGACCGGGATCTCATTTCCAATCATAATCTGCGTACTGCCTCCGGAATCGAAAAAGCAGAGATCCATCAGACCGTCGATACACTCTTCTGCCCACGTGACGCATTCCTGGACCGTCAGAGACCCGGAACACACAGCCAGGGCAAATCGATCAGCTGTTCTGATCAGCATGCTCTGTGTGCCCGGATTCGCCTTCGTATTGCGGAATGCGGAAGACCAGAGACTGACTTTCTGTCCTCTCAGGTATGCAATGTGAGCCGGTGCGCAGGCAAATGAAACATCCTGCGCAGTGTAGTAAAACTCACTGTCTTTACAGCCTACTGATTGACCGTCATACTTCACGCCATAGGCCAATACGTTGCCCTGGTGAGGTGAAAAATGGTTGGTCAGGGAAATCTCTGTCCCGTAATGAGTTCCGTAAGGATCTGCCTGATCAGTAGCCATCTGGAAGTAATTGCAGTTCATGCTGGCAAAGATGATGACCTGCTTCGAATCGATCTCATTGATATGCTGCAGTGCCTGGAGAGGTTTCGAACCGTCAGCTGAGATCATCCCCAGCTTCTGCCCGGACCTCTGACCATATCCAATGATGCGCTGATCATTGTATTCTGTTTCAAACTTACCCTCCGGCAGGATCATCTTTCCGGAGCTCTTCGGTTCAACCTTTGGATTGTAGATGAATCCCTGGAATGTCAGAGAATTAAAATTAAAAGGAGCTTTCATGCTCCTGCGTTGAAATCTTACTTTTGAAAAATATCCGGATTCAGAAACTGTTACGGTTCCGTCCGGATCTATCCTCTCTACGATTGCGACATGGCCAAGACCTTGCTGGCCACCTTCCCAACATGCCACAGCACCGAGTCTGGGAGTCTTTCCCTTCTCATATATTGCGGATCTGTACCACTGACCGGCATCCGATGTAGGAAGATTACAGGACTTGATCCCGACGCATTCCATGAACCGCCCGTAGGCATAACCTGTACAGTTCGGAAGCACTGATCCGGTTGTGGAATCGATCAGGATACATTTATTCAAGCCACCATATGTCGTCCGGACATAGTACTTGTTGTTCGCTGCCGGAGCACTGGTTCTCTCTGTAAATGTCATCAGATCACCTCTTCTTCAGCTTAATCATTTGACCCACCAGATGCCATCGTCGATATATAAGGATAAGCCATCGCACCAACGAGCCAATTACCACTTGTCTTAGTTCCACTTATTCTTAACCGATAGTATCTATATCCACTAAACGAAGTAACAGCACACGCTCCATCAGTATTGCGGCTGTATAAAGTAGACCAACTGCTATTATCATGTGAACCTTGAACATAACCTGTCGCAGAATCTTGGTCCATGTAAAAATATGCGGAAATAGTACCATCTTCAACTTCAGTGTCTAACACGGACGAGTTCCTAGAACTATAATTTACACCAAGTTGTAGCCTCGCACCAATTTGTTTCACAGCAAGAGTTCCACCACCTGTCGCAGTTACTGTTCCTGTCCCATCATGATAACCCTCTGGAATTGTATACGTATCCCCTGGGTCAATGGTTTCTGATAAAGAACCAATGTTTGGCATGGTACCTGTACGCTCGTGTAATAAATCTGTATCGTAAAAGGTTAAACCGTCTAAGACGTTAGCAGGCTCTGCTGTAGCCATTGCAGGTATAGGGAACTCAAGAGATGACAGCCTTATCTTTTGAACATATTTATTTACTGTTAGTGTTGTTGGACCCATGCCACCATAAGAAGCACTTCGTGCTTGAACAAGGTCAGTCAAGTCAGGTTGCAAAGTAGAGACAGATTCTATCGTCCCTGTTATCTGCTCACCATTAGCACCATGCGCTGTCACACCGCTGAGGATATCAGATGCGGTAACTGTATCCTGAGTCAGATCAATTAGCGTATTGCCTCCATATTCAACTTTGTTGATAGCCATATTATCCTATCGTAGCGGTGTATCCACCAGCAGAATTTAACGTTTCTGTATATGGAATTGCGTTGACAGTGACCTGAGACAGATAGTCATACCCGGAGTCAGGCAGAATCGTTTGCTGAGAAGTACTAGGTGTAGCAGTCTTCGCTTGTACTTCCACTGCTTCACCGGAATAATTTCCTGTAACACCAAGAATCTGAATTCCTGCTTTGATATTACTTGCAATGATTTTTGCTTGTTCAGTCGAACTTATTCCAACGCTTCCACTTCCGTCATGATAACCGTTCTGAATGGTGTAAACCCCTGCCTTTGTACTGATAACTCCAGACACTGAACCTCTGTTCGGCATAGTACCTGTAAGTTTTGCTCCACTTACATACGCAGTCTTATTCAGAAGAATTTCAGCGACGCTTGCAGTAGCATCAGATGTGTCTGCATCATACGTATTGGTGCCTGTAATGACCGCACCCGACTTATCGTGTGCTGTAAGTCCTGACTGCAGACCGCTTGCGATTACTGTGTCTGCCGTCAGATCAATCAATGTGTTTCCACCATAAATTACTTTGTTTATAATGTTTGGCATTTACTCAACCTCCTGTGCAATATATGCCGTGTAGCCGCCCTGCTCGTTACTAGTCTCATAATAAGGGACTTCCTGTACTGTAACGTTTCGTGTAAGCAATTTGTTTGCCGTAGATAGAACAACCTCTTGGTTTGCTTGTGGCACAACGGAATATGTACCTGTGTAGGTGTCATATTCTCCAGAGTCACTGCCACCAGAACCGTTCAGCACCTGTCCAATGTTCACACCAGATATTTCTGCAGGAATACACTGGCTTGCCAACGTACCAACATTGCCGGAATTGGTTGTCACTCTTATTGCATTATAGAAATGTAATGTATCATAATTTTCATCTGTGAAATAAGCACTACGCTCATATCGATACGTTGTTGCATAATGCTCAAATGCAAGCCTCGCCTTGCCTGCCCCACTTAGGAAATCCTCGACATCATCCAAATCATAATCAATTATATGTTGGTCATCTTGCCCTGTGGAATCTTGCCATACAATTCTTAAATACTTAAATCCTTCCACCGACTGCCCGAGGTCTACATCCTGAGCAGGAAAATTAGCGGTCAGGTCAGGATTCTCCCACAACAACGTTGCGACCTCTCCTGTATCGTATCTTGTGTCGGTATCACGGTAGACACCATACCGCATGTGTATGATTCTTTCGCTCATATACTTCTCACATCCGAGCCGATAATCTCGCCACCTTTGGAGTCAATGTCATCCTCAAGAGAATGGACACCAGAGATGGAACGCTCCAGAATATACGTGCCCACTGTCCCACCATCATCATTATCAATTTCGATGTAATCACCAGATTCAAGATAAGGCAATCCCCTTGCCTCAAGGTCAACTGGAACAAAAGGAATGTCCTGAACATTAGGGGCAAAATACTCATCTATCAACCCATTAATATAATCTGTAGGATTCTCCACACTGTCTGGAATTGCCAAGTGCTGAAGCAGATAGTTATCGGTCATATCATAGACAGACTGACCATCTCCGAATACATATTCGTATTGTTCATTATCTCTTCCAAAGGAGTACAGAACAGAGCCGATGGAGTCCACAGAGTATTCATCCCACCACATTTCACTGTAATCTGATTTGGATAATGTAATTGGATTTTCCTTTGATAAACCTATAGATTCAATACTGCCACTTCTTCCATTTCTGCCAAATTTAGCTTGTAACTCGTAAAAACCACGAATAATGCTATTAACAGAAATAGAATTTGTATACATATAGCCACTGAGTATTTTATTACTTTCATACTTGTAAACATCAGGGTCAAATGTGTTTTTTTGGTCAAGTGCTGTATGAAACTTTTTTTTGACAACCAATGTCGGATTTAACTTAATGTGATAATCAGCATTTTCATCAGGTACATAATAAGTTTTTATAGAATTGACAACAACATTTGGATTGCTGACCTGAAATGAAATGGTCGACTCAGTTGAAGAATCAGAAGAATCACTCTGGTATATTTCTATCCTTGCAGTTGCTGTATTTCCTGTTGGTGAAAAAAAAGAAAAAGACTTACTATCTCTCGGAGTATTTCCAACGGTAAATGGAAGTTCTGCTATTATGCCCTTATTGTATGCACCTGCACTCTCCAGATAACAAATTGATTTATTCGGAGGTATAAACGAATAATCCCAAATTTTATCTATATGCCACGGTTCAATATATCCAGAAACATCTCTGCATCGAATAATCGGGGCAAATAATGCAGGCATCATTGCTCGAATAGCCTGCTCGTTATTTTCATATATTTTAGCCTTCTTGTTATTGTAACAAAGATTCAACCCTGCATTATTTACTGCCTGCACGAATGCCATTCCGTTGCTTTCCATCACGTCAAGATGTTCGCAATCATAATCAATATAAACTGCGTCAGCATACCTTCCGTTAGCCGATAATGAGCATGTGCTCGAACCGGGAATCACGATGGTAATGTATCTTCCTTTGTTATCATGGAACTCACCAATTACCTGACTATACGGGGAAACAGAATGGTTTACTACTTCAAAATTGGTATTATCAAGTATGCAATCAATCATTTTGTCAGATATCAACAATGATTTATATGGCATAAATCTATTCGTTAGTGAACTTATGTCAATGTCATCTAATGCAGTACTGCCATATGCCTGCACCCTTCTGTGTTTCATTGCCCCCTGTTTTCTTGGACAACTCTCCACAACAAACTCACCGTAAGGAATCCTGTAGTATTTCACTCCAGAATAAACAACATACTGTGGCGTCAGCCAACTCAGTGTATCATCAATATCTGGATCATCCTGTACCTCTGCACCAACTTCAATTTCAATAGCACACTGTATCGTCATGCCGTAGATGTTCTCAACACCTACACACTCAAACTCTATCTGCGAAGCCTCGGCAAGTCCGAATTGGAGCACGTCCTTAGAGCATACCGATTCTGTAAACTTGACAGAGCCATTGACGATCATATCGTTAGTAATATCGGCTCTCTCGCCGTTCGGGAAGTGCACTCGGAAGTTCTTCGGTACTCCATCTGTCTTAAATAGATCCTGGACTGCTACAGGTATATTCAGCATCTCCGGATCACCTCTCCTCTATCTTCAGCTCATATGCATGCCAGGACCGGCTGTTGGTCAGGTCCCGTTTGATATCTGCAACATCGTCGATGAAGATCTGTACGCCGGTATGGAGCGTATTATCGTCATTCGAGAACACCGATGCCGGATAATATCCTCCGGCAGTGATATTGCTGGACAGCACAGACAGGAATGCTGCTACATCCGTACTGCCCAGGAATCCTAATTTAACAGTGCCGGACAGACGCGTCCGGATCACATCTCTGTGACGGATATGGTTCGCGTCCGTCCACTCCATGTATTCCGGAGTATTGTTTACGTCATAGTTCTGGATGTCCACGTACTGTGTCAGGTCAGTGTTTCCAATCTTAAATAAAATTAAAGACATAACTCACCTCACCTTATCATCCGTACACGAACCGGCTCGATCCGGTCCGATCCTTGAACTTCTTATCTTCCTTCTTCACGACCTTGAACATCTTCGCCGCATCGCCTTCGAGGACGACCGTGACGTTGACGTTCTGTGCACCGGAACCGGCGATCACTCTCGACAGATCTTCTGCCACAGAGTAACTCTCACCCGGACTGTAATTGCCGGAGGTCATGATACTTGCCGAACCACTTGTTCTGATCGAGGATTCAACATCACTCATTGCAGAACTCAGTACTCCGAGATTCTCTTTGATACCGACAGCAATTCCTGCAGGAATCCAGCGGCCGATCTCTTCCGCCATCAGTTTTGACGGAGATCCGATCTTGAACTTGTCCTTGATACCGCCGACCAGTCCACCCAGCGCATCACCTGCCGCACCGACAAGATCACTAACTGCATTCTTTATACCATTGCCGATACCAGCAAGGATGTCCTTGCCGATCTGGAGCCAGTCGTAAGATGTGAACTTCTCCTTGATCGCCGTGAAGACTTCCGGCAGTTTAGCAACGAGATCCGGAATTGCTTTGATGATTCCGCCTGCGAGTTCTCCAAGGATCTCAATACCGCTTTGGAGAATGTCCGGCAGTTTTTGTGCTATACCAGCAATGAACTCGATAATTGCGGAGAATGCCGATGATACGAGCGTCGGAAAGTTCTGCACGATACCATTAACCAGGTTGATCAGAATATCTGCACCGGCTGATAGTACTGCCGGTAGATTTCCAATAATAGATATAACGAAATTGCCGACCAATGTGATTGCCGAAGAAACAAATGTCGGAAGTCCCTGCAGGAGCCCGTTCACGATCTCATTGACCATTTCTACACCTGCGTTGAGCAGATCCGGAAGATTGTTTCTAATAGTCCCAGCAAACACATTTAGCAGCATCTGCACAGAGGAGATGATCATCGGAAAATTATTCGAGATGCTCGTGAACAGATTCTGTACGATCGTAGTTCCGGCAGTCAGAACCGATGTCATGTCACTCATTGCTGTAGCTAGCGCGCTTCCAATCAGTGCACTCAGATGAGAGATAAACCCCGGTAACCCGGAAATAACTCCATTGACCAGGTTATTGATCATTGCAGTACCTGCAGTTGGCAATCCCGGCAGATTGTTAAACACAGTTGTAACGACAGTTCCGATCTGAGGGCCAATGGTTCTCAATGCACTGGCAAGTGCAGAAGGAACCGCCTTGACGATATTTCCTACCATCGGGATAAGATTCTTCAAAAGGAAATTAGATGCTGAGGTGAACAGTTGCTCCATCGGTTTGGTAATGTCCTGACCGAGTGACATACTTGCCAGGAGATTCGTAAAGGATGCCTTGACTGCACCCAGAGACCCACTAAAGGTCTCAGATGCTTCTTTCGCCGCAACACCTGTCAGGCCAAGATCTTCCTGGATAACATGTATTGCACTGTACACATCGCCGAGATTATTGATTGAATAGTTAGTGTATTTCCCCTGAGCGGCGTTGATCTCATTCGCCTTCGCCAGTAGTCTTTCCATCTCGCTCTTCGTACCACCATAACCAAGTTTTAGGTTATCCAGCATAGTGTAGTTCTGCTTCGCAAATCCCTGGTATGCGCTCTGTACAGCCGTGATATCCGTACCCATTTTTGCTGAGTTATCAGCCATATCCATAATTGCAGTATTGGCTGCCTCGATTGCCTTGGTCGTATCTCCTTTGAATGCGGCCTTCAGACCGGCACCGAATGACACTGCCTGCTCAGCATAATCGTTTGCAGATATACCAGCCTCAGCAGCTGCCTGGGCAAACTCTTTGGCTTTATCTGATGCATCGCCATACAAGGTCTCCAGGCCACCGAAGGATTGCTGAAGTGCTCCGCCAGCCTCAAGAGAGTCTTTGACAAATTTGCCGATCGTCGCTCCAACCCCGAGCTTTATCAGAGTATTTTTCAGACTTGTGACAAGACTGGCTCCACCAGATTCACCTGCTGACTTCGCCCCCGGCTCAAGTATATCGCTTATTTTCTTGGAGATGCCTTCTGCTGTAGGTATGATCTGTACATACCCTTTTCCCAGTTCGGCCATTAAAAGTCACCTCTCTCCCTGTATCCGTTAACTATTCTCTGAATCATCTGCCTGCGGACCTCTTCAAATTCTTCCGGAGAATCAAAAGAGAGATTCTTTCTCTCCGGCTTGGTGGTCTCTTCATCATTGCTGAGAAGCTTCTCGGCAATCGATTCAGGTCTGTTTCTGTTGTGCTGGCCATCCTTAGTCTTGGACCACAGAAGCAGAGCAAGCAGATCTACTGCTCTGGCCAGCAAGATTGTATCTGTCGGGACTTTTGCCCCGGTTATTTTCATGATTATTCGACTGTCTGCCCTTAAACCGACAGCATAGGTCGCCGCCAGACGAGCCGGAAGCGACCATATGTCATATATTCCATACGTTTCGGCAAAATCACACATCAGTGCATTTCTGTCGATTCGGATCATGTCGGCAAGGGTCAGGAGTTTTTTCCTTCTTCACCAAGAAGATTGATGATCTCAGTGACAGTTTCGGATACATCCTTTACTGGCACTGTACCATCTTCTCTTTCCAGGAACTGGTACAGCCTCTCCTTCTGTTCATCACCAAGAAGAAGCCTGCAGACCTTAGTGAATGCAAGCGGATTCCTGTCGATTTCAGACATCGCTTCGATAAGCCTCATGTCATCGACCGCATTGTCCTTGACTTCAAACTCGAATCCTTTATTTGTCCTGCCCTTCATTTCTTACCCCCTATACAGAACTGGAATTGTCCGTAATGGTGTACTCGTAGCTCGCATTTCCGCTGGAATCAGGAAGCGCGGAGATCGTGATATCATATCCGATCGGATCGGAATCTTTATAGGTGATGTCACCGATCTCAGACACCTTACCGCACGGAATGACCTGTCTGCAGATCGCACCGTTCTGGACAGTTTCCACTACCCATACGCCTTCCGGCAGTTCCTTGGAATTGACCACCGTGGTGATACCGGTAGCAAGAGCACCGGACACGTTGCTGTCGCCGAACACGACCTTCTTCACATCAACGTTCAGGACTTCGATCAGTTTGACCTTGAATGTCTCGCCGAAGCTTGTCTGTGTGGTCAGAACGGTCTGACCGCCCCAAGCTTTGACTTCATTGGATTCTCTCTTAAGGCCCTGTGTCATTCCATCCTCGGAGCAGTATCCGAGGCATTTGAATGCCGAACCCAAAGCAGTGGTCGCATCCGTCGGAGCCGTGGTTCCTTTAGGAGCACGATATACGGCTCCACCGACTTTCGGTTTACCGGCAGCAACATTAGAAGCACTATTCGCCATTTGTTTATTCTCCTCTCACCTCGAATATCCCGAGGTCATAATGTGTGATAACAAATACAGCCTGGTATCTCGGCTGTTTCGTTGTCGTATCAGTAAAGTCATAATCAGAGTTCAGTTCGACCCTGGCGATCTCATTGAATGCCAGGAGATCATCAACAGCTCTCTTCAGAACTTCATTCATCAGGATCGTCCTGAGCTTCGTTCCGGCATAGGACTGGATAGCGATAGTTGACGATATAAGATGATCGTTCCAGTTCGATCCTGTCTTCTGCAGGACATAGAACTCTTTCGGACTGGCTGACGGTCTCGGATTGTCCTCCGGTTCCTCGACCAGTACAGGAGTCGGGCTGAGAGCCTGTCCGAGCTTATCGATCAGAAATTCTTCTATGCTCATTTACCTTCCCCCTTTACTCATTGGCAGACCGACAGCACCGATCGACTTCAGGAGAGTGTTCTCTTTAAAGTTCTGATGTGCTGCCTTCCTGCTGTTCGGATAGACGTTGGATATCGCCACGAAGGAAGCCGTGTGGACTTCCGCTTCGTAATCTTCCCCAGCTGCACCGGCAACCGCCTGTCCGGTCTCCAGCATCAGTGCCTGGCACTCCGGAGATTTCATCAATTCATTCAGCCCCTGAAGATTCAGTTCGAATTTGAACTTACCCATAACGTTCACACTTCACTTTCAGGTGCCATCCCGTCGGAACCATTTCTTCGATGCCTCTTTCCGGAATGCCGAATGTCTGGTACATCTGCCCGAAGAACTCCACTCTCTGGTTTACCCAGTCGTGTGTGTCTCCCTTAGGAATACCAAGCGTATACTCGATCATACGACCGCTCAGATTGAACTCTGAGACCCTCTCTTCCGGTGTTGGAAGTCCTACCAGTACATTCTTCACATTTTCCGATTTCCACGTATATACGGGCTGATTCAGCGAATCCGTGCCGGTCTGAGTTTTTGTCCAGAGCTTAACTGTGATGCCCCTGATCATTGTGATACCCCATACGGATCAGTCACGCCGATCCTGTTGCTGAGACCCAGGATCTGTCTCTCTGTCTTGCCAATATAGAGTTCCCCTGTGGCTCCTCCGGAAAGTGTCCACGACTGGCTGTATCCCAGTGCGCTGACTGATCCCTGTGTAGACCCCATCGGAACAGAACTGCCGGAACCGTCGCCGAGTGCCCTGCGGACGATCCTGCATTCAACCACTTTCTTGGCATCAAGAGAAGCAGACGAAGCAACAGCATCGATCAGAACATCGGCCTCATCGAGCAATGCTTCACATTTTTCTTCTTCATCTGCATCCAATTCACGGAAGCCTTTCTCTACATCTTCTACTGTTGCATATGCCATACCAATTCCTCTTTTCTTTACTGATCATGAAAAGGTGCCCCGTATCAGAGGCACCTTATTTATCTGTTTCTCTTACAGAGACTGACCTGCAGAAGCCTTGATGATTCTGTCAAGGAATACAGGCTTAACAGCGAGTCCGGAGTAAGCGACTGTTTCGATCGCCGCATTCTCGTATCTCGCACCGTTGTGTACTGCGATGATTCCGCTCTCGTCTGTGGTCATTTCCATACCCGGAATAGCACCGATGGAAGCCGCAACGACAGCCAAATTCTCACATGCTGTACCGATCACTGTGCCGGACGGAACGTTGGAGTCAACGATGACATTACCGATGCCCATGAAGTTGGCAAGATAGGACAGTCCGAACTGTGTTTCCAGAGTGATGTTGTGCTCACCCAGGTATCCGTAAGCATCGTCCGGATTTGCGAAGAATACAGGAGTATATGCTTCGTCTTCGAACTTCTTGGCAACACCTGCAGCAGCTGCAGCGACCTGTTTCTGGAAGCCGGAAGCCACAGCAGTACCTGTACCAGTCGCAAGTGCTGTGAAGATGGAAGCACGGATGCCAGCCTGGATCAGCTTCAGCATAGCCTTGTTGGTCTCACCGACAGCCAGTTCATAACCATATTTACCGATGGATTCGATACCTGTCAGGTTACGATACTTTTTGTAGGTCAGTTCAACAACGCTCGCATTACCAACAGAAATGCCGGAATCCGGAATCAGACCTTTTTCGAGTACAGTGGTAGCGTCAAGCACACCGCTTGTCGGATAGATCTTGAACGCTGTGCCGGGAGCGACGACCTGTACATCGGATTTGCCGAGAACAGCGAGCAGATTGTGCAGATCGTTCTCGAAGCGTGTTACAAAGTTGATATCCTGAGCAAGAGCCTCAGTATAAAGAATTTCATTAGCCATTTGGTTTATCCTTTCTGGAACAATTCAATGTTCTCCTTGATCGCTTTCAGACGTTTCTTATCGTCTTTGATGGAAAGAATCTCTTCTTTCGTAGCAGTAGGAACACGAGCTTCACCGGAATCTTTCACCGACGGATACCTGGTCTGACCGAATGCGTTCTTGATCAGATTCGCATGGTTCTCCAGTTCCTCTCTGGTGGATCCACGTAAGATTGATGCGTCGACAC
Organism: Solobacterium sp.; assembly: GCA_017430925.1. GTDB lineage: Bacteria > Bacillota_I > Bacilli_A > Erysipelotrichales > Erysipelotrichaceae > Bulleidia. The sequence continues at coordinate 23,763 of JAFRMA010000027.1, forward strand.
CCGTTTGCTTGGCCACCTCTGCGGTCAGCTGCCTGAGTTCATTCTCGGCACGCATGGCATCGATCTCCTTCTTGTATTTGTCACGTTCCTCAATCGCTTTCTCAAGTTCGCTCTTGGATGCCTCGACCTGTCTGTCATAGGCCTCAGCCTTCTCCTTGTACGAATCGAAGTCAGCATACTTTTTCCGTTCCTGGGCAAGTCTGTCACCGAGTATCGCATTCAGCTCAGACTGCGTAAACGTTCTTTCAGGCTCTTCGGACGGAGTCTTCACGTCTTTTACTTCTTCTGCCATTACTGGCTCCTTTCCCCCACACTTATTTGGTGGTCGTCATTACCCCGTTTGAGGCACGAGTTGCCATGAAAAAAGCACTCAATCTTTTGATCAAGTGCTTAAGTCATCTGCATTGATTAAAAAACTTATACAGTAGGTAATAGAGCAAGATCCGTTATTTCACCATTTCGAGTGAATAAAGGAAAATCTACGCCAGGAATAGTCACATCTTCACTACCATCAAACTTTACATAATAACAAAAAACATCACCTTCAGGTCCCTCATCATCTTCTATCCAAAAATATTCAGTAATGATAGCAGGTTTCCCGGCATTTTTTATAATCAATTTAGCTTTTTCTAATGCCTGAGTATCATTAAGAAGCATTTTTACTCACCTCTTCTGTTAATTGCATATAAATCAATCAAATCTTCATTTATTGGTAAATCGTTTATCTGCGCATACATTGTATGACCATTTTTGACTTTTGTAAAGTAATCAGAGCAGTCATCATTCCCAGTTTGAGGATCTACAAAACGAATTTTACCGTCTATGTTCTCACCAATAAATGAATGTGAACTATTTAGTTTAACTTCCTTACCATCTCTTTCATAAAGATTTTGTTTATCTGCCCACACAACATCAATTCTTACTCGAGCTCCATTTCCCATTTCTCGAAGTCTGTATTCTATAAACGTTTTGCCATCAAATGATCCTGCTTTTTTATATCTTGGTTTAAAACCAATAAATACGTCATTTATGTGTTTAAATGCGTCATCAACAACAATCGCACCATTTTTACTGAGTACTGCTGGTGTTGCAATAACATCAAGTCCACGCTTTCTTAGTTCATAAGCGATAATGCTTCTTTGACAGTTAAACATTCTTCCTCTTTCTTTAGGATATCCCGGGTTGGTCATTACAATATCATCCCTTGTATCAGTTTTCTTTTTTTGACGATAAGCATCTAACGGTGCACCAGGATACATTTCTTCATCAATTCCTTTATAAGAATCTAGTTTTCTAACCTGATACGCATCCCTCTTCTGAGCATTGATGTGATCCTTGTTCTGTTGGTACTTTTCCCTCCTCAACGCATTGATCCGATCTTTCGGCTTCAAGCCATCTGCACTGTAATACATCTCCGCATACTTGTCTGGATCGTACACTGCATCATATTTAGCCTTACCCTTGCTGTTGAAGGCGATGGCGAACGTACAATCACAGTTCGCATGGATATGTTCCGCATGATTGCCTCTCAGGACCTTGCCGGAGGCCTCCTGCCAGCCCCTGGAAGCCAATGTGATACAGAATGCACATGTGTCTCCGGAAGGCACCCAAGCCCACTCCGCGCGGTCTCTGATGGCGTTCTGGATCATCGTATCCGCACCTGCCTGCCGGACCTGTCTGCCGACGATGCTCGGGATCTGACTTGGAGAATGGTATTTCCCGTACATCATCCCCTTGGCCACTTCTTCCATCGTTGCTGTCTCTGCCGGATCTGCCGGAGGAACGTTCGCTCCTTGTGCCACAGCCATCAGGTCATACATCTCTGCAGACAGAACTGCAGATACTTCTCCGTACTTGGTCGCTACAGCGTATGCATAATTGATCAGTGCCTGATTATCCGTCAGACCATGCTCATTGACCCATGCGGTCATCAGATCCGCAGCATGCTTGTCGATCTCCGCAAGTTTATCGATGTATTTCTGCCACTTATCCTTCGAGATCATTGCCGAATTCCTCACTCAGCGTCTGCAAGCCTCTCACCTTGGTCTCCTGCGCTTTGATACGACGGATGTCTGCCTGATCGAAGCCGATCATCTCCGCAAATACATCTGTATCAGAGAATGCCTGGCGAGCAGATGCGATCTTCACAGCCGCGTCCGCAGTGGAAGCCAGAGAAGGCATTGCCGGATTTTTGAAGTGAGCCATGACTGCTTTGTCTTCATCCGACAGTTCATCCAGCGTCACGTTCTGAGAGATCGCCAGAGCCATTTGCGCTATGCTGTAGAGCGCATCTCCGTTCCCGGCATTCAGTTGTTCAGCCATCAGCACAAGCGTCTGAGACTGGGCCAGAATCGCGTCAGAAGAGGTCGGATTCGCATCGTTGATCACTCCTGTATCTGTCACTGTCAGACCCGTCGCTGCGGAGAACTGTGTTGCCAGGAGACGAAGCATCTGGACATGCGGTTCGATCGTCCCTTGAGAGAGCTGACCGAAGACCGGATTCTGTCCTGTCTCAGGATTCTGCGTCGATGCCAGGATAGATCCGACATACTGCTGGAACTTGGAGCTCGTGATCTGATCGTACTGATCGTCAGTCACACCAAGCAGATACTTTTGCGGAGAAGTGGCAAATTCCAGTCCAATCGTCGCATTGGCCACCGTACGGACATATCCCTGAATCAGCCTACGGATCGGTTCTTTCAGTCTGGATCTTCCGAATGGCTTCGCGCTTGTCGCATTCCAGATCAATGGTTCCATCAAAGATCTTCCCAACCGGTGCGGATATTCTGTTGCATACCATACGTTGCCCTCTCTCTGCAGTGTCCAGATTGCTGTGTCGGTGTAGTAATTTACAAGAGACGGATACCAGCCTTTTGTGCTGTTGTCCTGCTCCGAATCGATGATGGCAAAGCCGCAGTCGATCCTCTGTTTCTCTCCGGACCACAATGCTGCAGCGGTCTGAGGAGAATGGAACCGGATACGGGCACCGATCCTGTCATCTGCAGACAGAGTCGCGAATGTACATCCATACTTCAGTTCATCCCGGCAGGCTTTCATGTATTCAGCGATCAGCCGGTTGTCCTTGGCAATCTGATTCATCTTCTCGGAATCTGTGCCGGAAGATGTGACAAAGCCGTCAAACATGGATCTGGAAGCCAGGACATCAACAGCCTTCTCGCCCCAGGCACATCCAATCTCGAGCTTAGCCAGACCTGTAGGCAGAGCGATTCCGAGATTCACCTCATCCAGTGTGATGTGTCCTTCGTAGTACTTCGCCTTCACTTTGTTCGGCTCCGCATGCTTGTTGAACACATTCATCAGTTCTGCCAGCCGTTTTGCTTCTTCTTCCGGAAGCCCGATCGCATGAACAATATCTCCCTTTACTTTCACCATCTATCCGATCCTCATCTTTCTTGTTGGATTGCGCTTGGATGTTTTCACACCCCACAACGCAAGCGCGCATGCCTCGATCGGGCACGAATCTTCACCACCGAATCCATATCCGCCGGATATCGGTCTCTTTATGCTTGTCCTGGCACTGTTGTCCAGTGCCGCCTGTGGTCTGTACCACGTCAGTGTTCTTTCGTTTATTTCTGTGATCATCATCGTGCAGGCATTCACTACGTCTGCCGCCTTCGGTTTGACCACTGAGTCTTTGATCTTCCAGGTATCGCTGATCCGGTCGATCAGGATATCCGCTCCGTTCTTCCCGTCGATCACAACGCAGGAAGCCTTGCTGTACCGCTCATTCAGCCACTCTGCGAGCCATTTCAGACCGTAGCTGGTACTTCTCCGTTCGATCAGAGAAATGCGTGTAATGCCCTGAGAATCGGTCACAGCACCGGCAAGGATGACTTCTGTACCGTCTGCGGAGAACTTCACTCCGTATGCTGTCTTGCCCTCAGGTTTCATCTCATCCGATGCACATGCATCCCACGCTTTCGAATCGATTGCGTACTCGACCTCATGCGAGACCACAGGAGCCCACCAGCCAAGTCTCTCCCGGGCAAATGTATCCGGATCCATCTGTTCTGATTCGGACACGATCGTGGAAAACTGTATCCGGATGCCGAGTGCCGGATTAGTCTTTGCCCATCTCTCCGGATCATGAGGATCTCCGATCTCCGGAACAGAGAACTCAGTCCAGGCAATGTTGGTCTTTCTGGACAGCGCGTTCTCACGTATCTTCCGGAAGACTGTGCCTGGGATCGTCGGATCTGGAGGAGTTCCGAGATAGACGGTCTGAGGATTCACGGAAGCTGAGATCGCCGGAAGGAAACTCGCCTGGGCATTCTCATCGATTTCCTGTGCCTCATCGATGATCAGAAGATCTCCGTGCTGACCGCGTCCGCCGTTCCTCGTTCTGGCAAGGAACTTCACCCTTCCTCCGTTCTTCAGGATGATCTGTTCACGTCCGAGTGCGGACCTGATCTCCTTCACATGTC
>JAFRMA010000028.1 GCA_017430925.1 Solobacterium sp.
CCAATGCCTGTTTCAGCAGTTCCGCTTCTGTCTTTCCTTTTGAGAACAGGCCGAAGACGTCCCAGGAGGAGCGTTTCTCTGTAACCGTATCGTTCTGTATGGCTTTTTTATAAGTTTCTGAGATCTCAGCCATCCGTTTTGCCTTTGCGGCATGGTCGGGATCAAGATCGTCATAGGTCCAGGTGACATTGAAGGAACCGTTGTCTGTCGTCACTTCCGTCGTATACCAGAAGCTTTCTTCTGTCGCAAACTTTTTCCAATAGTAGAATCTCGTCTTGAATTCCAGAATGTCCAAACCATCCCACTCAAGGCCTGTATAGTAGCGTACCAATGTTTTCCTGGTGCTGTACAGCATCATCTCGATACTGTTCTGTCTGCTGGAATATGTCAGCTTGTTTCCTTCTACGGACGAGATGAGTTCAGAATAGACTCCTTCATCGCTGATCCGATAGATGGACAGGGAATCTCTCAGAGAATCAGGGATCCCGAGTTCATCAAGATCAAGTGTCACCTCATAGGCACCAGGAAGACATTCGTCGCTTTCAAGACCGGCGTCGATCTCCCAGGCGCGGAGCGCAAACATATCCTGTTCATAGAAGTCTTCAATGATCTCTCTGATGTGCGGGGTCTCTTCACTGACCGGCTCGATCCTGAGGTTCGTATCTTCATACAGGGCATTCTCGGGAACAGATACCTTCATACCTTCACAGGGAGAGAAGGTAAAAGCTTCGTTGGTTCCGGCGTACACCGTCTCCTCCGGATGTTCCGTCACCGAGGAAGGCAGATAAGGGGCATAGGGATCGTTTTTCTTCCCACAGGACGTCAGCATCAAAAACAGTGCCAGGACGCACAGAACGAATCGTTTCATAAGTATACCTCCTTTCCCCAAAGACGGGATCTGGAAAAGCGTAGCGCAGCGAAGGATCGTGCCCGCTTCGCAAGAGGGTCTATGAATAAAGCACATAAATTGTGTTCGGGGCAGAAATGTACTTTCATTATATCGGAAGCGCCGAATCTGAGTCTATTGTTTATAACCATCATTTTGTCTCTGTTTCAGATAAGTTTCGTAATCTTGCGGTGCCGCCTGTCCGGCCGACATCAACCAACTGTTTTACATCATGAAAATCTCCTTTCCACACGGCTCTAACGGCTGTGTAAAAGGAGATTGCTGCAAGTTATGATTCAGCGTCAAACCGGAATTTACCGGGCTCCGTCCTTTGCGAGTTTTGCAACATAAAAGAGATCCATATCGTCACACCCGCTGTTAAGTGCTGCCGCCAAAACCCTGCAAAAGCCTGCCTCATCGAATTCCTTATCGTAATCTTTTCCATAATTCGTTTTTACTGTTTTTCCTGCAGTAAATGCTTTCACAAGATCTTCTGTGTTATATGCGTTATGAAGAGTGCAGACCAGCTCATTGCCTCTCCGTAAATACAGGCATGGTTCGTACGGATGTGATGATAATCGATATGTTTCACCCTTATATGTATAGGTCACTTCATCTGAACGTAAATCCAACGATCCTAAATCTTCATTCACGACAGTTTCGCTTTTCATTTGTCCCGCCAACACAAAGAACTGCCTCAGCCAGGGGAGCACGATGTCAGCGTTTACCTCATAAGGCAACTGCCTGAAAGTCCCTACGTTTTGTGCCGCTGTAGTCACACAGCACAGAAACTCGGCGTCATCTATTAATGTCTCGGCCTGCCAGGGCATTTCATCCAGATCAAAACCGGCTGATCCCGGGGCGATTTCGTTAACATCTTTCTGATCCTTCAAAAATGATATCAGTTCCTCCTGTGTCTCAGTCTTTTCAAAAGGTTCTGCCGCAATGATCAAAAGATCAAGAAAACAATCCGTCCCCTGATTGGACATAACGATCCATTCGTCATTAGGCGCTGCTTTGTTCAGCCTTATGATATTGCTCATAACACCTCCAAACACTTGAAGTTATAAAGTTTTCTTTGCTTCAGCGTAGCGTTCTTTCCCCCACCAATTTGGCATAAGTTCTTTAAGAGTGATCGTTTCTCTTTTTTCGTAGTCAACCATGATTTCCATGTTTTCATTTGCCTCATCCAACTGATAATAGAATTCTCTACACGCTCCACAAGGCATCCCGCTACCGCCTCCATTTGGAGCACTATCTCGAAATGCAATAAACCTTTTCACCTTTGTCTGCCCACTGTTTACATACATGTTAAGAGCAGCCACTCTATCAGCACAGAGATTCATTACTCCGCTGCAGCTCTCAATACAGAAACCTGTATAAATCTCGCCATTGTCTGCTTCAATCGCACACACAACATTATGAGCATATATAAAAGGCGATACCTCTTCCGGGTGATATTGTTCCTTCGCTTTTTCATACATTCTTTCCCAGATATCCATTACATCCTCCATTATAAACACCGATTGTCTTAGTTGGTTATACCGTTTCATCAGTACGTCTCGTACGCAAACCGGAAGGTATCGCCGTCACTTACAGGCTGCTGGTCAACACCATACATTCCGTATTCCCCGTTAACGTAGATTGCCCAGTATGCTGAATCTTCGCTGTCGGCGGTAACACCATCCACAGTGGTCACAAACAACCCAAAATCCCCTTTGGAAGCCTCATAGGTAAAGCCGACCGCAGAGAAATCATCCATTGCTTCACTCAAATACTCCGCATCGGTTCTTCCTGTGTATGTTTTTGCTTTCTCTTCGTCTTTGCCTAATACTTCGATCGTGATTGCCTTGGAGCCTTTCATCGGCTTGGGACGGTTGCTGAGATAGACACCCAGTAAAGCTGCCATAACCGCCACAATCAACACTGCCCATACATATTTACGTTGTTTCATCGTTCCTCCTGTATTCATCTCAGAAAGCCATGAAACCACGTAAAAACATCTTCTGTGTCATACGTGGATTTATACATGCCTCCCATTTTCCCGTGATCAACAGCACAGACTACAGGCAGGTCTTCCGGCTCACATATCTTTACCTGGTCCGCCTTCTCGGTTACCCAATGGCATACGGGATCAGATTCCATGTTTACGGCGACGGGTTCGCACAGGAATTACACCTGTTTCCCTTTTCAAGATGGCCAGCGTATTTCGATCATCTCACCTGTATCTATCCGGATATGGCTTACAGCCATCTCAATTCTATCTTTTCTTCGATCAATAGAAAAGAGACAACAAAAAACAGGAACTGTTTACACAACTCCTGCACTTCTTTCAGAATTCCTTAATACGCAATATAATACCCGATCATCGCAAACAGGATCGCGCATACCCAGAAGTAACGGACAACCTTCTCTTCGGGTATTCCCTTGACCACAAACGCGTAATGAATCGGCGTATACGGGAAGACCCGCTTACCCCGCAGTTTTACGGAACCGATCTGGATGATCACACACAACGTTTCCAGGACGAACACGCCGCCGATCACGATCAGGGATAACTCCTTCTTCAGAACCATCGCCAGAGCGGCCAGAACCGCGCCTAGTGATAAAGAACCGGTATCCCCCATGAAGATCTTTGCCGGATGGATATTGAAGTGCAGATAGCCCGCAAGAGCCCCCAGCAGACAGGCAACGAATACCGAAATACTGTACTGTCCCTGACGATAGGCAAACAGGAAATACGGTAATAACGCGAATACTTCACAGCCTGCCGCCAAACCATCCATGCCATCCGTAAGATTCACCGCATTGCTGGCACCGGAGAACATGAACAGGATCAGGATAATATAGAAGAAACCCAGGTGGATCGATTTACGGCTGAACAGTAATGTGACTGACAATCCGGCATCTTCCCTGTACAGCAGGAAGACCGCAAATGCCAGAATCACCTGCAGAAGGAATTTCGCCCATGCTTTTAATCCATCGTTATTCTTCTTTACCGCAATCAGGTAATCATCGATAAAGCCGATGATCCCATACCCCACAAATGTTAGCAGGACAATGATCAGATCCAGATCATGAAATGCATCAGGTACGGAAACCAGGGAGACGATCACCGGTACGATAATAAACAGGATACCGCCCATGATCGGTGTCTTCGCTTTCATCTGGAATTCTTCCAGACTGTATTCACTGACACTCTGGTTAAAACTGATTCTCTTCAGAAAACGGATAAACGGAGGCATAAAGACAAAGATACATGCCAGACTGATCAAAAATCCCATGACTGTTCTAACGACCATCTCTATCCTCCTTTCAAGCCCGCTAAATTATATATGCTTTATCATTCAAATACAACTTCTATTTCAGTTCCCCTGCTGATCAAGGTTCCCGGAGGCACACTTTGGGAAGTTACCTTCCCCTCCCCGACAAGCTTGAATCCGAACTGGGTTACAGCCCACAAACCGGTTACGTCCTTTCTTGTCCAGCCTTTCATGTCCGGCATGATAAAGCTGTTGGTATCGGTCAGAAGGAATACTTTCTGACCTGTGGAAATCACACTTCCGGAAGCCGGATACTGGTCAATAACGGTATTTCCGTTCCCCAGCCAGTACAGATTTGTTTCCGTATTCATCAGTTTATTCTCCGCGTATTCCAGAGAATGGTTCAGTACGGAAGGCATCTCAAATGTATGGATCACATCTCCCGGCTGGATTTCTTCGGGATTCTCCGGCTGTTCCTGGCCTTTCGCAAAGCCAAGACGCATCGCTGTCTTCCGCAGAAGACTTCTCACCGGTTCCGTATAATACTGTCCGTTGGGGTTATACGGCGCCTCAAAACAGTAATACACCAGTACCTGGGGATCTTCCGCAGGCATGGCGCACATCACCGAAGTAATCGTTGTGCCGGTGTTGTAGTTGCCGTTGATTGCGACTTCAGCCGTACCGGTCTTGCCCATGAGGGATGCTTCGTCGATACGGTAGTGTCTGGCAGTACCGTCATTTTCATTCATGACTCTGTACAGGATACGCTGGATCTCCTTTGCGGATTCTTCCGTGATCGGAGTTCCCGTGATCTTGGTTTCCGCCTGGTAGATCACATGGTTATCATACGCATCCCGGATCGATTCAATGAAGTACGGACGCACCATGTTTCCGTCACCGAAGATCGCGCTGTATGCCTGCAACATCTGTAACATCGTTACCGTGGAACCCTGCCCGTAACACAGGGATAATTTATCCGCAGGCCAGATAAAGTTCAGATATCCGGTTTCTTCGGGAAGACCATCGGTCATGACCGGCTGGAAGAAGCCGAACTTCTTCAGATAGTCCAGATGGATATCCGGTGTGATCAGGGTATTCTGTACTTCTGCCGTGATCGTATTCGCTGACCAGATCAGGCCGTGGTCATAGTCTGCCCAGCCGTAATCCTTACGTCCTGCGTTATAGATACAGCCGTATCCGCGGTTGTCAACACGTACAGGGTTATTATTCTCGTCCGCGAGGAAACAGTACGGTCCGCCGTTGACTTTGGCTTCTCCGTCATAGACGCCCTCATTGATGGCTGCCGCGTAGGTAAATGTCTTCAGGGTAGATCCCGGTTCATATGGTAACTGAGCACCGTAGTTGTTGTAGTCGGTGATCTCCAGAGTATTCGGGTCAAAGGATGGTGATTGTCCCCAGGCCAGGATTTTTCCGCTGCGGATCTCCATTACCGAGCCCCATGCCCGGTATATACCGAAGATCTCATCGGATAACTTGAACGATTCTTCCAGGCTTTCCTGGATCTGCTGGTCCAGGGTCAGGTAGACATTACTGCCGTTGACCGCACTGACAACTTCTTCTTTCATCCCGGGCAGGATATAACCGTTTTTATCTGCCTGATAGGTACGGCTTCCGTCAACCCCGCGCAGATAGTTTTCCAGGTACAGTTCCGCACCCATACGTCCGATCGTTGAACCGGTCTCATCCGACTGCGCGAAACCGATCAGATTCGAAGCGAATGTGCCGAGCGGATATACGCGCTGGATCGAGTCCGTGAATTCCACACCGGGCAGACGCAGAGCGCTGATTTCCTCCATGGTTGCCTTGGAGATATTTCTTCCCGCAAGACCAAGTTCGGTCTGATAAACATCCTGTTTCAGAAAATTCAGACAGGTATCATAATCCATTTTCAGGATCCTGGACAGGGCTGAAGCTGTCCCCTGCTTGTCTTCTACCCAGGTGACCTTTCCGCTTGGGGAAGGACGCCAGCTGGCAAGAATACACACGATGTTGTAGGTCTTGTTATCCTGGGCGATAATCGTGCCGTTACGGTCATAGATGTTTCCGCGGGTGGCCTTGGTCGTTTCTCTGACTGTGTTGGCAGAATCCGCATAGGCAGAAAGATCAGTGTTTGAGCGAAGATGTACCTTGTAAATCGAAACGAAAAAAACATTAGAGGCAATTAAAATCATTACCGCTAATGTACTAAGAAAAATGACTGCTGTAGCGCGTCTTCCACGACGCATCTTATTCTCCTACAGAGGCAATAGCTACAATACTGTTCTGATTCAGACGGAGACCGTTTTCATCGGCGATATTGTCTACGCGGTCCTTCGTGATCAGCTGTTGAATTTCCACTTTCACAGCGCTGTTTTCGACTTCCAGAACAGCGATCTTGGATTCGATCTCCTGTTTTCTGGAACTCAGAGCATTGTTATAGGTACGCAGGAACAAAGAACTTGCAAGATATAATGTTGCGGAGAACATCAGAAATACAAATGAGAATGTCATCAGCTTGAATCTTTTTTTCTTTTTTCTTCTTACGATCTTTGCCATACTAGCGTTTCCTTTCTATTACTCTTAATTTCGCACTGTGCGAGCGGTGGTTGGTCTGTTGTTCCTCTTCTGCGGCAACAATCACTTTCTTGTTCACCAGTGAGAAGGAGGCCTGCTCCATCTGTGTCTCCTTGAGTGGAAGTCTGGGATCCACAAATGGAGCAGTAGACATATCTTTGAATATCTTCTTGACGATCCTGTCTTCGAGGGAGTGGAAGGTGATCACGGCACAGCGGCCGCCGATCTTCAGCATCGTCAGGGAATCACTTAATCCTTTTTGTAATGTATTGAGTTCATCGTTGACCTCAATACGCAGGGCCTGGAAGGTTTGTTTGGCGGGATGTCCTTTCTTTTTCAGTTCTCTTTCGGGAAGTGCTGACTTGATAACATCCACCAGTTCAAAGGTTGTGTTGACCGGCTGTTTCCGCCTTGTTTCCGCGATCTTCCGGGCAATACGCTTACTGTATCGTTCCTCGCCGTATTCCCACAGAACCGCCGCCAGATCATCCTCTGTGTACTGATTCACCACATCATGCGCCGTCTTTTTCTGGCTTCTGTCCATCCGCATATCCAGGTATGCGTCATAGCGGTAACTGAATCCCCGTTCCGGATCATCGAACTGCGGAGAACTTACTCCAAGATCCATCATGATCCCGTCAACTTCCTGTACACCCTGTTCTTCCAGAAGACTCCGGATATCCCGGAAATCTCCGTGGATATAGGTGACCATGTCATTGAATTCCGCAAGATTGATCCGGGATTCCTGCAGCGCTGTCTCATCCTTGTCTATCGCATAGAGATGACCATGATTCAGTTTCTTCAACAGTAATCCGGCATGTCCGCCTCTGCCCAGTGTGGCATCCACGTAGATCCCGTCCGGCTTGACTTTCAGCAGACTGATCGTTTCTTCCGGCAGTACACTGATATGTTCCATCAGCGCATGAACTCCGTCAGTTTCTCGGCAGCTGCTTCAAAGGATTCAGCAGCCAGAGCATCGTAGGCATCCCATTTTTCTTCTGCCCAGATTTCTACTCTGTCAGCGGCCCCGATCACTGCACATTTCTTTGTGATCGATGCGGAGGCTACCAGGTTCTGGGGAAGCTGTATTCTCCCCTGAGAATCAAAGGTACACTCGGTTGCCTTGGACATGATGTGACGGATGTACTGTCTGGCTTCTCTGTTCGTGGAGGGAAGCTGTTCCAGTTCGCGGGTAATTCTTTTCCAGTGTTCTTCGGTGTAGATTGTAAGGCATCCGTCCAGCCCCTGGGTAACGACAATCAGTTCGCCAAGTTCTTCGCGGAATCTTGCAGGAATAATCATGCGGTTTTTGGCATCCAGACTATGTCTGTATTCACCCATAAACATGACTCATCCCCCACTTTCCACCACTTTTTAACACTTTATACCACAAGTCTACCACTAAAAGACAAAAAAACAAGCACTTTTGCTTGTTTTGTGAAGGGAATTTATGAAAACTTTTTTGAAACAAAAAACACCTCCGGAAAGGAGGCATTTTCGGTGTTTTTTACAGCTCTTCGGCGAAGGTTACAGCCCTCTCCACAATAGCATCCATGTTGTAGTAGCGGTACTCCGCAAGACGTCCCAGCAGGTATAAATTGTCTACTTTTTCCGCCAGTTTCACATAGGCCTGATAAGCAGCTTCACTGTCCCCGGTAAAGACCGGATAATACGGGATATTCCCCTTTTCGGCATCCTTATCATAGGCGTACGGGTATTCCACCGCGATCGTTGTCGTATCGCTGTCACAGGAGGCCATCATATGCCTGTATTCCGTGATTCTGGTATAGGGATGGACTTCCTCCGGGGTCGGATAATTCACCGTGCATACGGGCTGAAAAACGCCTGTATGAGTCTGTACGTCAAAGTAAAGACTGCGGTACGGAAGTTCACCGAGACAGTATCCGAACAATTCATCCACGATTCCGGTATAGATCAGCTTGCCCGCAAACGGTTTACCCTCAAAAGTGATCGTATTGTTTTCCGGATCCACCTGAACCAGATCCAGGACATTGACATTCAGACGTACTTCGATATTCTCGTGATCCAGCATCTTCTCAAAGATCGGTGTAAATCCCTCCGCAGGCATCTGCTGGAAACGATCCTGGAAATACCGGTCATCGTAAGAAATATGCACGGGAACCCTTCCGGTCACTGCCGGATCGATCTCCTCTACGGTATACCCCCACTGTTTCATCGTGTAGTACTTGAATACGTTCTCAAAGATGAATTCTGCCAGTTCCTTGATCGTCGGATCTTCATTCTCCCGCAGTTCCAGGATCGGCACTTTCTTTTCCATACCGTAGGTATCGATCAATACCTGTTTCAGGTGATCTGCTTTTTCTTTCTCAAAGATCTTTTCAATGGAAGTCAGATTAAAGGGAATCGGTACGAGTTTACCCCGAATATAGCCGAGAACTCTGTGTTCATACGGATACCACTCTGTAAACCGGGAAAGGAATTCCACAGCCTTTCCGGAATTTGTATGAAATAAATGTGGTCCATATTCATGTCTGCGTACATGGTTCTCATCGATATAGTCGTAGGCATTCCCGCCGATGTGACTTCTTTTTTCCAGAATCAGCACATGGTTACCCTTCTCCGCCAGTACTCTTGCGGCAGTACTACCGGCATAACCCGCGCCGACAACGATCACATCATAATTCATCCTGTTATCCCCTTACTGTCTGTCCTTGTACATTCTGGCATAGTAATTCTTATAATCACCGGAAATGATGTGCTCCCACCATTCTCTGTTTTCCAGATACCAGTCAATCGTCTGTTTCATACCGGTATCGAAGTTATATACCGGTTTCCACCCCAGTTCTGTCTCCAGCTTTGTCGGATCCATGGCATAACGCAGGTCATGACCCGGACGGTCTTTGACGAAGTGAATCAGGGATTCCGGTTTGCCCAGCTGGCGGAGAATGGTCTTGACAACATCGATATTGGCTTTCTCATTATGACCGCCGATGTTGTATACTTCACCCTCACGTCCGTTACGCACGATCAGATCAATGGCTGTATTGTGATCGTAGACATGGAGCCAGTCACGTACATTCAGGCCTTCGCCGTATACCGGCAGAGATTCATCCGCGGTCGCTCTGGCAATCATCAGGGGAATCAGCTTCTCCGGGAACTGGTAAGGTCCGTAGTTGTTGGAACAACGTGAGATCGTTACCGGTAAGCCGAACGTGCGGTAATATGCCAGGACCAGCAGGTCGGCTGAAGCCTTGGATGCCGAATACGGGCTGGACGCATGTAACGGTGTATCTTCCCGGAACAGCAGATCCGGACGATCCAGAGGCAGATCTCCGTAAACTTCATCCGTACTGACCTGATGGAAACGCTTCGTCTGATATTTACGGCAGGCATCCAGAAGCACCTGTACACCCATAACGTTGGTTGAAACAAAGACATCCGGTTCTTCAATGGAGCGGTCCACGTGTGTCTCTGCCGCGAAATTGATTACAGCGTCAAACTGTTCTTCTTCAAATAACCGATAGATAAACTCACGGTCACGGATATCACCGCGGATAAAACGGAAGTTCTTCTTATCCTGGATGGATGCCAGAGTCTCCAGATTTCCTGCATACGTCAGCAGGTCCAGACAGACATATTCATCCTCAGGATGTTCATTCACCATTGTCAGGCAGAAATTACCGCCGATAAAGCCGGCTCCTCCGGTTACCAGTATTTTCATTGATTTTCCTCCATGATCCTCTTTACCTCTTCGCGGATCCCATATTCAATCGATGTATCAGGCACATATCCGATCAGCCGGAATAGTTTCCCGGTATCCAGGATAATTGACTGTACCATGTGTACATCACTGTTTTTTCTTTCAATGCGGATGGTCTTCCCCACCGCTTCTTCTACTCCGTGAATCACTTCCTGCAGGCTGGTACCTACACCGCTGCCGACATTGATCGTCTCACAGGAGATATCATGTTCGATCAGCCCGTTAATGACTTTTGCCAGGTCATCAATGTAGAAATAATCCCGCACGCTGTCACCGCTGATCCACATTTCAAACACTTCATCATGTAAGGCTTTATTGATCAGGATCGGGATTACTCCCTGTCCCTTGTTAGTTAACTGATAGCCCCCGAACGGATTGGATAACCTCAGGATCAGATAATCCACACCGGATTCCCGGATCACTTTTTCTACTCTCGCCTTACTCTGGGCGTACAGGGATATCGGGTTGATCGGCGCGTCTTCCGCAATCGCCTTTTCACTATCCCCGTAGATCGTACCGCCGCTGGAGAAATAGATAAATCTCTTCAGTCCGCCTTCTTTCAGCACATTCAATAATGCCCGGTACTTCCGTTCTATCTCCTGCAGGGCTTCTTCATCATCATTGGTTTTGGCGTTGTTGGCCACCAAAGCTACTGTGTCCACCAGAACGGCATCACGAAAATCCAGTTTACTCAGCGCATCCGGGTCAAATGCGTCTACTTCCGTAAACCGGTCCAAAAGATGGACATACGGGCTGTCGATCCCCCACATTTCCGCGTTATATTTTTCCTTCAGCCGGATATTCAGGTTATAGCCGAGATATCCGCAGCCAAGAAAGATCAGTCTCATTCTGTCTATCCTTTCTTGTTATAAGTCGTCTGTACATTCCCGGAAGCGATATTCCTCAGATGTGCTCCGTAAGGACTCTTCCCGTAACCTTCCGCTGCCTTGATCAATGTCTCTTCATCGATCCACTGGTTATAATACGCAATCTCTTCCGGCACGGAGATCTTGATTCCCTGTACCTGTTCCACTAACTTGACATAATCACTGGCTTCCGCAAGGGATTCAATCGTACCTGTATCCAGCCAGGCAAACCCGCGTCCGAATACCTTCAGATCAAGATTACCCTGTTCAAGATAGATCCGGTTCAGATCCGTGATCTCATATTCACCGCGTGCTGAAGGCTTCAGGGTCTTGGCGTACTGCACGACCTGATTATCGTAGAAGTACAGACCGACTACCGCGTAATTGGATTTCGGCACAGCAGGCTTTTCTTCCAGGGAGATCACTCTTCCGGTTTCATCAAATTCCGCAACGCCGAAACGTTCCGGGTCGTTGACATACTTGCCGAAGATCGTTGCCCTGCCGTTCTGTTCCACATTGGCAACCGCGTCCCTGAGCATGGATCCGAAATGATTGCCGTAGAAGATATTGTCACCGAGGATCAGACACACATTATCATCTCCGATAAACTCATCTCCCAGCACAAATGCCTGGGCAAGTCCGTCCGGACTTGGCTGTACCTTGTAGGTAAAGTTCACTCCGAACTGTGAGCCATCCTGAAGAAGACGCTCAAAATTCGGCAGGTCATGAGGTGTGGAGATAATCAGAATATCCTTGATTCCTGCCAGCATCAGTGTGCTTAAAGGATAATAAATCATTGGTTTATCATAGATCGGTAATAATTGTTTAGATGTAACTTTAGTCAGCGGATATAAGCGTGTTCCGCTTCCGCCCGCAAGAATAATCCCTTTCATAGGTCCTCCGCTATTTTTTATTATCATACCATATCGTATGGTCTAACTCATCATAAAAGAGACTCATTCCCTGAATAAGCCTCTTCTGTTGTTTTAACCTTCGGTATTCTCACCGTCATCATTGCCGCCGGTATCTCCGCCTTCATTTCCGCCGGGATCCGGAGTGTTGTATACACAGGAGGTGCCGTCCCAGGTGCCGCCGTTGTTAGCGCACTCTTCGGCAGGTGACGGCGGATAGACGCATCCGTTTCCATCCCAGGTGCCGCCGTTATTGGCGCATTCTTCCGCAGGTGACGGAGGATAGACACAGCCATTTCCGTCCCAGGTACCGCCGTTATTGGCGCACTCTTCCGCAGGTGATGGAGGATAAACACAGGTATTGCCATCCCAAGTGCCGCCGTTATTGGCGCACTGTTCTGCCGGAGATGGCGGATAGACACAGGTGCTGCCGTCCCAGGTACCGCCGTTGTTTGCGCACTGTTCTGCCGGAGACGGAGGTTCCGGAGTCTCTTCACCACCGCCGCCTTCAATCACCTTACAGCCGCCGTTTCCATCCGGTTCATATCCGTCAGGACAATGCTTTACACACTTGTTGTTATGCCAGTACTTACCGTTGGCGTTACAGCCTTCCTTATTACCTTCAGGATCTGCGGTTGGTTCCGTAGTCGGTTTAGGTTCGTCATGACATCCATTGTCATACCAGTACTTGCCCGCAATCGTACAGCCTTCCTGTGTCGTCAGATCCGGTTTCTCGGAAACATCCTCACGAGGATTATCATGACAGGATCCGTCATACCAGTATTTTCCCTGTACCTGACAGCCTTCTTCGGTATTCATCAGAACTTCCGGAGGTACATCCGAAGGAATCATCGCTTCCGGATAGATATCCGCAGAGATGACAGGACGTGTGAAGTAGCCCCAGTTTACGGACCATTTGACACGTGAGATATTCGCTGTCGGTACGCTGTCCATGTTGATATTACGCTCAATAAACGCCTTGGTTGCGTTCAGGGAGCCTTGCCACAGACGATAGATATACAGAACGATCTTGACCCCGGAATCCCACAGTCCGGAAGAATAACCGGTAACACGGGATGTCTGGATATCAAAGATGTTTTCGACATGTTCGCTGTCGTAATAGCGGTTGGCTTTCTGCAGAGCTACACGGAAGAAGTTTGTCATCTGCGCAACCGTGAAGTTGGTCTGGATGTTGTTTCCGGCAGCGTCCAGGACATTCAGGAACGTGTTGACATCCCTGGTACGCATGATCTTCTGCATGATTGCCTTGATAACCTGCTGCTGATGTTCCTGACGGGCAAAGTCACCGGTGGCGAATTTGTACCGTTCACGGGCAAACGCAAGCGCCTGTTCACCGTTCAGGGTATTCTCTCCGGCCGGGACATATACCGTGTAATGACCACGCTCTGCCGAAGAACTCTGACCGACAAAGGAGATCGGGCTGTTGACCACAACACCTCCCAAGGCATCCACGACATCCACAACACCCTGGAAGTTGGTATCCACGTAGTAATCGATATCCACACCGACAAGACGCTCAATCGTCGCAATCGTGCAGTCCCTGCTTACCGCGTGAGACGCATTCAGCTTGGAGGAATTGCCGCCGTAGCAGGTAATCGGCACGTAGGAGTCACGGGCAAGCGAAGACATGGTGATCTTCATACTGATCGGATTGACCGAACAAAGGATCATGGTATCGCTTAATCCATCCGCATTGCCGATCAGGAGTACCGTAAACGGTTCCTTGGTGATATCTTTATCTGCGCCGGCAGAATTGTTGATCGTAATGGTTTCTTCAAAGTCCAGGATCGATGCTGTTTCATCCAGGAGATCTTTCAGACCGGCTTCGTTCTGGAACATGGACACATAGTTGGTCGGCAGGATCGCGCAGTCCACCTCGCCGTTAAACAGTGCCAGAAGTAATGTTGAATAATCCAGGTATTCTTCGTAGGACGCGTTGACACTGCGGGAATCGATCTGGTTCTTACCCAGTTCCCCGGTATTTGTGCCTATCGCAAAACCTACGGTCTTTCCTTCCAGCTGACCGACATCACTGATCTTTTCCGCATCTTCACCGTTGTATACCACAAGACTTGTGGAAACGGATTCCTGGGTGGTTTCCCCGGTGATCTTGTCGATATTCCGGTTGACACGCACAAACGCGTAGGTTCCGGCGCTTCCGATCAGCAGGCTGATCACCAGCAAAATCACACCCGGCACATAGTATGTACGGGATGGTACACGCACGGCCAGAATCACCAGGATATCCATGATCAGCAGGATCATCAGGGCGATGATATTCACCAGGATAAAGGATATCTTACTCAGGCTGGCAAACTGTGAAGCGTTAAATAACGTGAAAATAACACCGATATTGGCCAGGATCGCAAGAATGACCAGGACAATGTTCAGCTTACTGTAATCACGGTGTACACGGTGTGTCTTGCCGGTTTTGTTTTGTCTGACTTCACTCATGCCTAGTTACCTCCCGACGGGTTTTCCGCTTCCCATTCCAGGATACTCTCCATGTCATAGAATTCCGCAATCTCAAAACGATTTCCGCTCTTGATCACAAAGAATCTTCCGGCTGTCGGGAAATCCTTCGCAATCGTACTGTTGGACGCATACGTCCAGGATAGATTCACTTCATAACTTTCAAAGATAACATTCTCGGTAACCCCGGTATCCAGCCATCGTTCATAGATGAAGTCCGGTGCCTTGGAGATACTGTCTGTAGTGACAGAACTGACCTCGATCAGTTTATTCCTGCCTACCTGTGTGATATACAGGTCCAGATCCGAATAGAAGTTATAACGGCTCCAGAGTTCAAATCCCGCAATCTTTTCCGCGTAGATATACTGCAGTCCGCCGATCTCATAATTCCCGTCTTTATTGGTCCAGGTGAAGTAATCACAGACAAAATTACGGGCTACGGCTTCCGCCATGGCCTGGTCATCTTCTGCCTTCACCGCGTCACTCAGTTTCTGAAACTCTTCTTTTTCCACATCCGTGGGGTTATTCCCGATCTCATAGAGATCATTACGCATGGACTTGACGGTTGTATTAGAGGTTGGTTCAACATTGCCTGTCGCTGTTTCTGTCCTGGCAATGTTGATCACATTCATCACTACCGCGCCAACTGCGGCCAGTACGACAAAACACATCAAAATCACCAGAATACTGTTTACCGCAGATGATCTGTGACGTTTTTGTTTTGTGGTATTCTTCTTGGTTTTCGTCATTCAGAACCTCCCTGCTGTTACTCGTAATAATCTTTCACGATATACTGCGGACGATGTCTGACTTCATCATAGGTCTTTGCCAGATATTCGCCGATGATCCCGAGAAACAGGATCAGAATACTGCCGATAAACAGGACTACGGAGAGGATCAGCACCGTATTACTGATGGTACTGCCGGTCAGCGCCAGGATCAGAAGCACGATCAGTTCTATTGTAAAGATCACGGTCATGAACCCGCCCAGCCAGGCTGCAGCACG
>JAFRMA010000029.1 GCA_017430925.1 Solobacterium sp.
GGCATTGATCCACCTGTAGCCGTGGGAAGGATGATCCTCATGTACTTCCTTTATCAGTTTCAGATCCGCCTGTCGGCTTAACTGTCTCTGACTCGGATCGAGCTTTCGCTTCTTCCACTTGTAGTAACCGGATCTGTTTACACTCATCAGTTCACACAGATAAGAAATTGTGTGATTCTCTTTCAACTTGTCTATGATTTCGCATTCACATCGAAGGTAGTAACGAATTCCTTTTGAGCCCCACCTCCTTTCACTTGATAACCTTTTTTTAATCGCTCGATCTCGATCTCCTTCTTAAGCAGTTCCCGTTTCAGCCTGTCGATCTCTGATGGGTGATGGTCATACTTTCCAGCGTTCGGCTTTGGTTGTTTTCCTGTCTTGGACCGAAGTCCTTCGATACCGTCTTTTTGGTATTTCTCTATCCATCTGTGAAACAGAGTTTCTGCTATGCCATGTGCTTTGGCAACAGCTCGATATCCAACCGGCCCGTTCAAGTATTCTAATACAATCGCTTCTTTCTCTTCTGCTGTCCGCATATGATTCTTTCTGCCTGCCATTCTCTTTCTTCCTTTCCATTTTCATTGTACGAAAAAAGTAGACCTGTCTTTTTTTGACTTGTCTACTTTTAGCGTATCAGTTCAAATCGCTGTCTTTTGTTATCCGTTGATTTTGGCGAGGATCTCGTCCAGATCCAGACCGGTATCCGGTTCTCCGAAAGAGATGGCTTTCTCGGTGCCATACCGCGGAATGATATGGAAATGAAGATGATCGATGGACTGTCCGGAGACGGCTCCGGTATTGGATAACAGGTTATATCCCGGGGCTTCCAGACGTTCCGTGATCTTTACCGCCAGAAGATGGGCGACATCGATACATTGGTGGATGGTTTCCGTATCTGCTTCGGTAAAGCTGTCCACATGTTTCTTCGGCATGATCAGCGTATGTCCGGCAGACAGGGGATTGACATCCAGAATTGCCAGGACATGTTCGTCCTCGTATACTTTGCGGCTGGGAATATTGCCGGCAATAATCTCACAGAATATACACATATATAGTATTCCTCCTGAACCAATTATAAGAAAAACTTCCCGTATTTGGGAAGTTTATTTCTGTACAAGAATCGACGGATAATCGTTCGCGATGGTATCGTACAGGATCTTGTCGTAAACATGGAACCCGTACTTCTCGAAGTAATGTGCCAGGGCATTGTTGTTGATGGTTTCCGTACCGTAGAGCTCATTGACGATCTCATCTTTGTAGTTGTTCCGGTCATCATCCTCAACACGCATGACATAGTAGTTTCCGTTCTCCGTAGAGGATACCATTGTCCATCCGTCATCTGCTTTCTGGCCCAGAAGTACAGAGAGCATGGCTGTACCGTAAGTGGTTGTATTCATGGTCACGATCTCCGGTTTGCCGGAAGACGAAGTATCATAGTTAGCCTTGGCATCATCAATCGTCAGACTTCCGTCTTTTAATCCTGCCAGTACCGCGCTGGCATCTTCTTCCTTGGAGAAGGTGAGTACGGTTGCCTTGACCGGAGAATAATTGGAAACCATGGTATCAAAGTTCTCTTCGATATAGTTTGTGACTAACTTGGTTGCCTGCTGATCATCAATCAGGGTCTCCACATATTCTTCTTCCGTAAGATTGTTCTGCTTAAGACTCTCTTCGAACGAGGGACCATAGATTGCGCGATAGTACTCCAGATCCATCTGGGCAGATTCTCTGATTTCATCTGTTTCTTCTACTTCGATATCACCGATGACTTTCATCGCCTGATTGCGGACTACGTCAGATCCGTTCTGTGCCAGCATGGCGCTGTATACATTCCCCTTGGTTATAACCTTGTCTCCGACCTTCATGATTACGGTATCCGCATCCTTGAGCTTGGCGACAGCATCTTCACATCCCGTAAGGGATATTGCCAGTACAGCTGCTGATAATACTTTAACTATTCTTTTCATTCTGTTCACCGCCTTACTCTGTTACCCCAAGGAATGTCTTGAGCTGTGCTTCCATGGATTCATCACCCATGAAGTCATAACCGACTTCCTGTGCTTTTGCCCAGATTGCCTTACCGGTAAGAGCTGTATCATAAGAACTGATCAGATCTGTATAGGGATCATTCTCATAACCTTCCGCACTGTCCTTGTTCACAAAGGCATTGAGAGATTCCGGTGTGGAAGCGTTGTTCTTGATGCGGAAGTACCCAAAGTTGGAAGAATAAACCCAGTCACTGATTTCGCCTTCTTTGAGGGCCAGGGCAGCCTTGAGGAACGCTTCATCCAGAGTGGTTGTCTGGTTGTCAATCGTACCAAGGACACCGCCGGTGTACGCTGTAGACGTGTCCTGGGAATACTGCTTGGCAACATCCTCGAAGGACTCACCGTTTTCCAGAGAAGCGTCTACTTCATGAAGACCGATTTCTTCAACGAGAGTAGGTTCTCCCTCAGGGGATGCTTCATCCTCAAACTTGATCAGGATATAGGAAACATTGCGGATCTGCAGTTCGTCAAAGTGTTCCTCACAGTAGTCATGAATGATCTTCTGCTGTTTCTGGTAGTCGATCACATACTGTTCCAGATCTTCATATCCGGAATATCCTGCAGAGCGCAGGGCATTGGATAACAGATCCTGATATGTGGAAGGATACTGCTGACGATAGTTGGTGATGATCTGTGCAGCCTGGTTAGCCGCAAAGGTCTTCATGTCCTCGGTGGTTTCAAGGCTCTCGCAGAGATTTACCACGAATAACTGTCCCAGGGGACTGAAACCGGAGAACTTGTACAGCTGGTCATAGAATTCTTCGGTTGTATAGTCGACATCGTTTACTGAATATACGATATCACTGCCGTTTACGGACTTTCCTTTCAGTTTACCTTTGTTTGTATCGTAGATCACATAACAGGATGTTCCTGCCAGGGCTACGATAAGCAGACAGATAAACCAGTTCTTCTTCATAAAAGTGCTCATATAAGCCTCCCAAATAAAAACGCTTTCTTATTATATGATACTGAAAATGTATTTGCAATTTTCTCTGTCTGAATTTTATGTGAACTCTTTTCTTGGATAGTAAATTGTAAAACAGAATGTATAAATGCTATAATTGCTCGGTAGAGGTGAAAAAAGATGAATAATCTTAAAATAGAAAACTTGCATGTATCGGTAGAGGACAAGGAGATCCTGAAAGGTGTGGATCTCTGTGTCAATGCCGGTGAGATCCATGCGTTGATGGGACCGAATGGCAACGGTAAGTCAACACTGTTGGCGGCCATCATGGGTCATCCGAAGTATAAGGTTACCGAAGGAACGATTTATTATAACGACCAGGATGTTTTATCCATGACCGTGGATGAACGCAGCCGTGCCGGTTTATTCCTGGCTATGCAGTATCCGCAGGAGATTCCCGGTGTAACCAACAGTGATTTTCTGCGTGCTGCCATGAACGCACGCCGTGAAAAACCGGTATCCCTGTTTACGTTTATCAAGGCGATGGAGAAGACGATCGCGGATCTTGAGATGAAAGAAGATCTTGCCCACAGATTCCTGAATGAGGGATTCTCCGGCGGTGAGAAGAAGCGTAATGAGATCGTGCAGATGGAGATGCTAAAACCTACGCTATCCATGCTGGATGAAGTCGATTCCGGTCTGGATGTTGACGCGATCCGCATCGTAGGAAATGCCATCAACAAGCTTCGTGATGAAACCAACATGAGCATTATTGTGGTATCGCATTATCAGCGTTTCCTGGAACTTGTGCGTCCGCAGTATACACACGTTCTGGTAGACGGCAGAATCGTCATGGAAGGTGACGGGGAACTGGCAGGAAAGATCGATTCCGAAGGATATGACTGGATCTACAAGGAACTGAATATCCAGCCGGCAGCCAAGGAAGAAGCCAGAAAACAGGCAGTCAGTCTCGGTGCCTGTGCCGTGAACCGCTCATTAGGCAGAGAGGGCTGATATGCTGCAGATCCAGGAGAATATACAACTCGTACCGGAAGCCGGATTAAGTGAATATGAAATCAATGCGGAAGGACCTGTAGAGATCACCTTTGACGCGTATGCCAGAAGTGATATTTTCGTGCGGATCCGTAATGCGGCAGAGATCCGGATCACCGGCAACGTACACGAATATGCCGAAGTAACGGTTTTATACTGGAATGAATCCGGGACAGAAGTCGTCTTTGACGAAAACTACGATGTACAGGAAAACGCCGTGCTGAAGATCGCCTACGGTGAAGTCTTTCAGGGGAATACCCGCAGAAACAGCAGCGTCCTGCTCAACGGAAGACAAGCGCAGGCTACGGTTTCTTCCGCCGTTCTGACACAGGCAGAAAAGACCTTCCAGCTGAATGTCGAGTCCTGTGTGCCGGATACCATCGGCCTGATGAATAACTACAGTGTCGTGCTGAACGGCGGTAAATACCGCATGGATGCGACAGGAGTGATCCGCAAAGGCGCACACCGTTCAGAAAGCCACCAGACATCACGTTCACTCTGTTTTGATCCGAAGATGAACAGTCAGATCATTCCCAAGCTGATCATCGATGATAACGATGTCAAGGCTTCGCATGCCGCAAGCGTGGGGAGAGTTGATGAAGAACAATTGTATTACATGCAGAGCCGCGGACTTACGGAACAACAGTGTACGGCTTTGATCAGTACAGGATATCTGATGCCGATCGTCAACACGATTGAAAATGATGAACTCAAAGAAAAATTAAGAGAAGAATTGGAAGGAAAGATCGCCGAATTATGTTCGATGTAAAGAAAATAAGAGATGATTATCCCATGTTTACCAGTCATCCGGATCTGGTTTATTTTGACAATGGTGCCACAACCTTCAAGCCAAAACCGGTGATTAACGCAGTCATGGATTTCTATAACAGCGGTACTTCCAATGTACACCGCGGAGATTATCCTTTATCGGTTCATGCGGATCAGTTATACGACGGAGCCAGAGTAACCATTGCGAAGTTTATCAACTGCGATCCGAAAGAAGTAGCGTTTACAGCAGGTACTACGGCTTCCATGAACCAGATTGCCTATGGTATGGAACATGTCTTCCTTAAGCCGGGAGATGTGATCCTGACCACCAGAACAGAACATGCCTCAAACTTACTGCCATGGTACCGTCTGGAAAAAAACTGCGGCATCAAGGTGGAATATATTCCCTCGGACAGTCAGGGAAGAGTACACATAGAAGATGCCGAAAATGCCATGCATGACAAGGTCAAGGCAATCGTTATCGCCTGTGTAAACAACGTTCTCGGGGCTGTACAGCCAATCAGGGAACTGGCGAAGCTTGCGCATGAACACGGCGCGTATATTGTCGTGGACGGGGCCCAGAGCGTTCCTCACCGCAAGACGGACGTCAAAGACCTGGATATCGACTTCCTGGCGTTCTCCGGACATAAGATGTGTGGCCCGGGAGGTACCGGTGTATTGTATGGCAAATATGAACTGCTGGAACGTATGGATCCGATCTCTTTGGGCGGAGGAATGAATGCCCGCTTTGATTCCTGCGGAGATGTCATCCTGAAATCCGCGCCGGAGAAGTACGAGGCCGGCACACCCAACATTGAAGGTGTCATCGGTCTTGGGGCTGCCGCGGAATATCTGATGTCCATCGGTATGGATAATATCCACGAGAGAGAAAAACAGCTGCGCGGTTATTTCGCGGAAAAAGTAAAGCAGCTGAACAATATTGAATTCTATAACCCGGACAACGAAACCGGACCGGTTGCGTTTAATGCGAAGGGTGTCTTTGCCCAGGATGCGGCGGGATATCTTGCCAGCCAGGGAATTGCGGTTCGTTCAGGCAACCACTGCGCCAAGATCCTTCATGAGATCATCGGCACAGACCAGACGATCCGTGCATCTCTGTACCTGTATAACACAGAAGAAGAAGTAGACCGCTGTGTCAAGGCAATGAGTGAGATCACATTGGAAAGTGCCATTGGTATTTTCTTCTAGAGGTAGACTATGAGTGTAAAAGATTTACTGACCAATCCGGATATCCTCCGGGAACTGATCATGGATCATTATCAGTATCCTCACAACCATGAACTGACTAAGGATACTTCGTATCTGCGCAGACATATGGCCAGTGAGAGCTGTATTGATGATATTACCGTGCAGGCCAAAATTGATGACGGAATCATCCGGGATATCCGCTTTGACGGTGTCGCCTGTACGATCAGTACAGCCAGTACCAGTATGATGACGGATCTTTTGATTGGAAAGACGATTCCTGAAGCACAGGAGATCGTTTCCGACTACTTTCATATGGTCGCCGGAGAAGACTACGACGCAGATCTTCTGGAAGAAGCAGTAGCTTTCAAGAACGTATATAAACAGGCAAACAGGATCAAATGCGCAACGATCGGCTGGAATGCGATCAAGGAGATCCTGCAGGAAAGTGAGACACAAGATGACGGACAAGAATAAAGATAATACGGTGATTACTTCTA
>JAFRMA010000030.1 GCA_017430925.1 Solobacterium sp.
GTATCAAATACAAGATCAACAATCTCCAAAGCTTCTTTTTTTGTAAGATTGTGTTTGTCTGCAACAATCTCAGCGAGTTCTTTTTTGTTTAAGTTTTCCATTATTACTTTCTCCTTGTGACCATTATGCATGAAATTTCAGTTTGTTTCAATGCTTGATATTTCCTGAATGATATCTTTCAGGATCTGAAGATACTCATCTTTACTGAGGCCTTTTACTCCCGCCGCATTCTTATGACCGCCGCCCCGGTATACAGAAGCGATCCCGTTAACCGGAATTGATTTGGAACGCAGAGATCCATCATAGACGATACCGTGTTCCTGTTGACGTTCCACAAATAATACCCAGGCCTGAAGATCAGAGATATGACCAATCTCATCGATGTAGGTTTTTGCTTCAGAAGAATCGATATTCCAGTTCTTCTGGTCTTCAAGAGTGATCAATACAGATCCAAACCAGGGATATGGGATCTCCAGCCGGGATCGGACAAAAGAAGCAAACTGAAAACTGCTTAAAGACTGGTCAAACAATTCACGGTTGATTCCGGGAATATCAATACCCTTATTCGCAAGTACAGCCGCTGCGGCCAGGGTTCTGCCGGTTGTATTCGATGTACGGAAACACAAAGTATCGGTTAACAGACCTTTGTACAAATATCCGGCGGTAACGGAAGAAAACTGTTTATCTGTCTGTTCCGCAAAGATTTCCGTCAGAAGTTCACATGTTGCGGCTGCTTCCGGGAAGATATACATGGCGCTGCCGAAATCATCAGATACGGGATGATGATCGATCCGCAGGATATACGCAGCCTGCAGGAAACGCTGGTCGTCTGTGCGTTCTGCCGTAGCGCTGTCCAGTACAACAGCCAGACTTTTACAGATCAATTCATCAGTCACCGCATCATTCGGAGGGAAGATTCCCTGTGAGCACCGTTCATCTCCCAGCGCATATACCTGTTTCTCAGGGTAATTCTCATTCAGCCATTGTTTCAAGCCAAACTGAGACCCAACAGCGTCACAATCCGGATGGGTATGACGAAAAACCGTGATTACGTCATACTGTTCAAATAATGATACGATCTCTTGTCTGGTAATCATTAAATACCTAATAAACGACAAGTATCTCTGGCAATGACTACTTCCTCATTTGTCGGAACAACATATACTTTCACCTTGGAACCAGGTTTGGAGATCAGGCATTCTTCACCATGAACCTTAGCATTGAGATCATAATCAATACTCAGGGACAGAGCTTCTTCCAGACCCTTCAGGATACGTTCACGCATCTTGACATCATTCTCACCAAGACCTGCGGTGAAGGCAATCGCATCCACATGACCAAGCTGTGCAACATAACCGCCGACAACATTGACTACACGGTTGCGGTAGACATCAACCGTGATCTTCGCGCGTTCATTGCCATTGTCATACGCTTCCTGGACATCTCTTGCGTCGCTGCTGATGCCGGACAGACCAAGCATACCGGATTTCTTATTCAGGTAGGTATCCATTTCATCCGGTGTGCATCCCAGTTTCTTCATCATATAGAAGACAACTGTAGGATCGATATCACCGCTTCTGGTACCCATCATGATACCGCCCAGAGGTGTAAGACCCATGGAAGTATTTACACACTTACCGTTGCGGATTGCGGTAATGGAAGCACCGTTACCTAAATGACAGGTGATCATATTCAGTTTGCGGTAATCCTCACCCATGAGTTCTGCAGTTCTGCGGTTAACATACTGATGGCTGGTACCGTGTGCACCGTAACGGCGGATCTTATAATCGGTATACCATTCCCAAGGTACCGGGAACAGATAAGATTCCGGAGCCATGGACTGATGGAAAGCTGTGTCAAACACAAAGACATGTCCGATCTGCGGGAGTGCTTCTCTGAACGCTCTGTAGCAGACAAGATGCGCAGGATTGTGCAGCGGAGCCAGTTCACATAACTCATCGACTTTCGCTTCTACATCCTCTGTAACGACGGCAGACTGGTCAAAGTAAGCGCCGCCCTGGACGATACGATGTCCGGCACCCTGGATCTCATCCAGACTCTCTACGATACCATATTCAATTAAAGATTTCAGAAGCAGATCTACTGCTGCTTTATGATCCGGCAAAGGAAGCTCAGTAATGATCTTCTTACCATTTACCTTAATGGTAAAGGCACCCATTGCCTGACCGATTCTCTCTGCCTGTCCGGAAGTCAGTACCTTCTCCGCATGCATGTCGAATAACTGGAATTTCAAAGATGACGAACCTGAATTAACCGCAATAACTTTACTCATAATTTCCTCCAATTTCTGTTTCAATACATTTATCGATCAGTTCGCTGACGTTTTGTCCACTGATTGACTTTATTTTAGTATAGATTTCTCTTCTATGAATACTGGATTTTACCATCTGCAGGATTTCTTCATAATGAGACAGCTCTTTCCGGCAGCGGGATAACGTATCATGTACAGCTGCCCTGGAGATATTCATCAGTTCCGCAATCTCCTGCAGAGACAGATCCTGCCGGTAATACAAATCACAGATCTCCTGTTGTTTCTCCGTCAGTAATTCCCCGTAGAAATCCAGCAGTAAATTCATTTCCAGACGATCAGGCATTATCCAGACCCTCAGAGATACTGTAGAGATAGCTGTCCAGGTCAAACGGACGCAGATCTTCCGGCTGTTCACCGAGACCGATATAACGTACAGGAAGCTTTAACTTATGCTTAATTGCCAGGACAATACCACCCTTGGCTGTACCATCCATCTTGGTCAGAATGATACCGGTAAGTTTCGTACTGTTATTAAATACTTCTGCCTGGGCCAGACCATTCTGTCCGGTTGTTGCGTCAAGGATCAGCCATGTATTGTGCGGGGCACCGGGAATTTCCTTGTTTGCAACCCGGTTCATCTTGCTCAGTTCCTGCATCAGTGTCTGTTTATTCTGCAGTCTTCCGGCAGTATCACAGATCAGAATATCGATATCATGTTCCTTGGCAAACCGGCATCCGTCAACGATTGCGGCACTGGGATCACCGTTCTCCCTGCCTTTAATACACGGTACACTGAGACGTTCTCCCCATTGCGCCAACTGTTCAATCGCACCGGCACGGAATGTGTCTGCTGCCACAAAGGCAACACTTTTCCCCTGTTCCTTGTACATACGGGCCAATTTTGCGGCTGTCGTGGTTTTACCGCTGCCGTTGACCCCTTCCAGAAGAATCACGGTAGGACCATCTTCGTTATATACTTCCGGATCATCGGGAATCTCTTCATAGAGTTCCTTCATGATCTGCAACAGGAAGCCCATTGCCCAGTCAAAGGATACCTTGGGATAATCCTCTGACATCTTCTTCAATCTTTCACAGATCATATCCGCGATATCGATACCGATATCACTTTCCAGCAATACAATGGTCAGCTGTTCCAGAAAATCATCGTTGATGCCGTCAAAATCCTTCTCCATGCCTTTCAGCTGATCGCCGAATACAGATTTACTTTTCTGGAATCCCTGCAGATATACCGCACGGTCATTTTTCAAGCCAAAGGCTTTTTTCAGTGAATCAAGAAAACTCATGCCTGTGCCTCCGTTTCCTTATCTGCGTAATTCAATGCGTCACGGATCTCTACTTTCAACATCTGGGATACACCCTGATGCTGCATGGTTACACCATACAGGACATCCGCATTCTCCATTGTGCCAGGTCT
Source organism: Solobacterium sp. (assembly GCA_017430925.1). Lineage (GTDB taxonomy): Bacteria > Bacillota_I > Bacilli_A > Erysipelotrichales > Erysipelotrichaceae > Bulleidia. The sequence goes on from JAFRMA010000030.1 coordinate 3,708, forward strand.
GTGCGTGACAACGATAAACTGGGTCCTGTCCGTATAACGATGCAGATACTGCGCAAAACGTTCGACATTACTCTGATCCAGCGCAGCTTCAACTTCATCCAGGATAACCATCGGCACCGGTTTGACCTTCAGAATCGCAAATAATACGCATAACGCGATCAGACTCTTTTCACCACCCGAGAACAACATATTGTTCTGTACGGATTTTCCGGGAGGCTGAGCATCAATATCAATACCTGTATTCAGGATATCCGAAGGATCTTCCAGAATCAGACGCGCCTTACCGCCTCCGTATAATGTACGGAAGATATCGTTGAATTCCACATTGATCCGGTCAAACATTTCCTTGAACTGTTTGGTCATGACACGGTCCATCTCATCGATTGCCGCAAGGATCTTATCCCTGCTTTCCGTCAACTCATCGATCTGTTTCTTCAGGAATTCATACCGTTCATTGACTTCGTTATACTCTTCCGGAGCATTCATGTTGATGTTTCCGAGATGTTCGATATCGCTGCGCAGCTGCAGGACTTCTTCCCGGGCATTTTCCGTAGTGACATCGCTGATCTTGGTTCTGGCAAATTCATAAGTCAGCTGGTATTCCGAAGCCAGACGCTGCAGGGAATTCTCCATCCTTGTCTCCAGGCGTCCCTGGTCTACCTTGATCGCATTGGCACTGGCTGTCGCAAATTCCTGGTCTTTACGTAACTGACGCAGTTGTTGTTCCTTACGATCAATATCCGTACTCATGGAGATACGTTCCTCACGTTTCGCCTTGATCGTCTGGGTCAGTTCATCTCTGCGGGAATATGCTTTATTCAGTCTGACAATATAGTCGTCCGCTTCTGTTTCCGTACCGGGTTCAGATTCATCCGATCCTAATAAGGACAGATCATTCTTCAGTTTCTCATATTTGGCTTTCTTGGCATCCAATACCGGTTCCAGAGAAGCCAGAGCGATACGGTTCTGCTGGAGGCTGCGGGAGATCAGATCCCGGTCCTGCTGTGATTTCTCCATGTTTTTCCGGGCTAGCTGGACACGTGCTGTCTGCGCATCGATTGAAGCGTTGATTTCATTTGCTTCCTTCTGCGCCGTAACCATGGTCGTACTATGCTTGGTCTTACCACCGGTCATGGAACCACCGCGGTGAATCACCTCACCATTCAGAGTAACGATCTTATACAGACGATTGGTGAGAGTAGACAATTCATTTCCGTTTTCAATTGTATCCACGACCAATACGTTATCCAGAAGACTTTCTACAACAGGTGTATATTTCGTGTCAAACTTTACAAAATCCCCTGCTGTACCGAGGAAACCTTCAGTATTCTCACAGATGACCATCGCCTCTTTGGATACCCAGTGCGGCTGACATACCGTTAACGGCAGGAATGTCGCACGTCCGCTCTGGTTCCTGGTCAGAAAGCGTATTGCGTCACGGGCAGAAGCTTCGTTGTTTGTGACGATGTTATACATCGCCCCGCCGAGAGCTTCGGAAATAGCCTCTTCGTATCCATCTTCCGCCTTGATCACCTGGCCGATAACACCCAGGATTCCCGGTAATGCATTCTGGTTATCCATGATGGACTTTGTACCGGATTGTCTGGCCGAGGAAAAAGGATCACGGAGAAGATTCTCCAGATACGCTTTCTGGCTCTCCAGACTCCGTAACATGATCTGCGCCTGTTCATACTCCGTATTGTAGTCGAACAGAGACTGCGCAGTCACAGAGAGATTTTCACTGTTCAGTTTGATTTCCCTGTTCAGTGCATCATATCGTTCCTGACGGTCTTCGTATTCCAAACGCGCAGCTTCCAGAAGATCTCTGGTCTCCTTGATTTTCTGTTCCTTGTTACCAGTTTCGATGATGTATTTACGACGTTCATCCATCTCTGCCTTACGTGCTTCCAGAGAAGTGATCTCGTCCACATTCTTCATCAGTTCATCTTGTAAAGTATTTACTTCTCTGTCCAGGGTGTTAACCTTCTTCCGGTCTTCACTGATCCTGTTTTCACTGACCTGAATACTCGTGGAATACATCTGTGCTTTTGTTTCAATATCAAAAAGCGTCTTCTTGGTTTCTTCGATCTGCTGGTTCAGTTCATCAATATCCTGTACAAGTACTGTGATTTCAATTTCTTCCAGTCTCTTTTTCTTCTCACGGTAGATTTCTGCCTTGCGGGCTGCCCGTTTCAGCGGGGATACCTGTTTTTCCAGTTCATTCAGGATATCCTGACTCCGCTCCAGGTTATTCCTGGTACGTTCCAGACGGCTTAAAGATTCAATCTTACGTTTCTTATACTTGGCTACACCGGCAGCTTCTTCAAAGATACCTCTGCGTTCCAACGGCTTGGCTTCCGCAAAGGAAATAACATTACCCTGACTGATGATACTCAGGGAATCCTTGCCAAGACCGGTATCCAGGAACAGTTCCACAACATCACGTAATCTCACGCGATTGCGGTTGATCAGATATTCCGCATCACCGGAATCCCGGAATAAACGCCTGGTGACTTCAATTTCATCATTCTCTGTATTTAAAATATGTCCGGAATTATCAAAGACAAGCGTAACTTCTGCCATGTTCAGCATACGTCTGTCCGCGCTTCCGGCAAAAATAACATCGAACATCTTCTCGCCGCGCATCTGTCTGGCACTCTGTTCACCCAGTACCCAGCGTACAGCATCCGCGATATTGGATTTACCGCATCCATTTGGACCGACGATTCCGGTAATCGGATATTCAAATGTAATAATCGTTTTATCCGCAAAGGATTTAAATCCCTGCATTTCAATCCGCTTTAAAAACATCGGTTTCTCCTTAAATTACTCGCTTATTATACCAAATCCATTACCTCAATAAAAGGTTAATCCATGGGAACAATAATAACCCTTCTTTCGATTACACTTGATCATATGAATTATGTTGTTCAACATAAGAAAACCTCCTCTTTTTCTTCGCTGTAGTTTATAAAGATACATAAAGAATAAGATTGGAGGTAATCCAAACTCTCGGATGTTTTCTGAACATGGATGATTTGCCTATTTTACAGGAAGCAGTTTTTCCGCGTTCTTCTCCATACGCTCCAGATAAGAAACAAACTGTGCCTTCTCTTCCTCTGAGAAGCCGCTGAGCAGTACTTCCGCAGTACTGTCATCCAGTTCCACTAGTTCCTTTCTTACCGCTTTTCCTTTTTCCGTAAGGGTCAGGATCTTTCGGCGTTTATTTTCCGGATCTGGCTGTCTCATGATTAAACCGGATTCCTCCAATTTGGCACAATCACGGCTTATCGCTCCTTTGTCCGCAAGACTTTCGAACATGATCTCTTCCTGTGTACAACTGCCCATCTCTCCGACTTTATGCAGCACTGTATGCATAAGACCAGAGAGACCAAGTGAATCCATTTTTCTTTTAAGTGCTATCTGACGAATTTTGGCGGTCCTGAAGAAAGGAACCATGATCTTTTTTTCCATGTTATCACCTGTGTTTATCAATATTCGTATTTTATCATAGTCCTATTCAGATCCGTCAGTTGTTTTTGGTATGTCCTGTATTCCGTAGAAGAAATGCTATGACAAGGTCTGTGAAAACAATAATCGCTGCAGTAAGGAATCTTGCTGAAACGGTTCCTCCCAGGAATTGGGCGCCGAAACTGCTGACATACGGGCAGACAATAGAACTTCCCGTAAAGGATATCATGTACAAAGACATAGCCATGGTAATAGCCGCCGGACTTACTCTTTCCGGAATCATCGTGAACCCGGCAGGAATCAGAAATCCGAATCCAAGACCAAGAATCAGACTTCCAATCATAAGCATAGGCTTAGTACTGTTCTGACTTATGATAAACAGTCCTACAGCTCCCATGGCCATAGTAGCAGGAAAACTCATGTTGCCGAGATATTTCAAAACCTTCGGCAGAGCCAGACCGGTAATAATGCATCCCAGGGAACATGTAGATGTGAAGATACCCGCATTCCGGAAACCAAGAAATGACGAGTAAATAGATATCGTTGTCATGAAAGTCATATAACCAAGACCAAACAGAAATGCCTGAAGCATGAGAATCAGCAGTCCCGGTGTTAAAACTTTCACTTTTTCTCCTTTTTCAGTCCTTTCTACAATGCCTTTCGGAAGAAGGAACAGTATGGCAATCATTACAGGAATGATCAGGAAATAGATCATGTAGGTATGCCGCCAGTTGTTTCTTCCCATAAAACCTGCAAGAAGATTAAGTCCGATCGCGCCTCCGTTAATCAACAGAGCCTGGATACCCATCATGGCTGCTCTTTCTTCTCCCTGGAAATTCTCAGCAACCAAAGAGGATGCAATAGGTGTAAGCATACTGGCACCAAAACCAATCAAGGCACTGGCCAGATATAACATCCCCATACTCTTTGAAAGGAAAGCACCGATGAAGCCGCCGCACGCAACAAATACACCCGCAAATAACGCAAGATTCTTTTTCGTGGTAACTCTTGCCATCCTTCCGGCAAATACCATGGAAGGAATACCCACAAGAGACATCAGTGAAAATACCATCTGTACTGATGCCATGGATGCTTCAGGATGCTCTTTTGCCACTCCGGCAAGCACCAGAGACAAACAGTTGGCGATTTGAAGTATTACTGAGAAAATAAAGAGACCTGCCTTTGTTTTGTTTATATTCATGGAAGTCATAGAATCTCCTTTCGCTTTGTTGATTTTTACAACAATCATTGTATCTTGTCTGTTGATTTTGTCAACAATAAAACAGCATATTTGAGTCTTGACTTCAAATATACTGTTTCATACGTACGATTCCCTATGAATGAGAGGATTTCAAAATGTCAGAAATGCACTTAAGTGATTACTCTGGCCTTTTTTCTAGTTCTTCTTCGAGTCTTTTCAGATACTTTCTCGTTAAATTTACAGATTCAAGACTTTGCCAGCATCCCATGACTACTGCCAGAATTTTCACTCCTTTATATTCAGACCACAGGGATATCATCAGGATTATTACGGTTAATACCATGATTGAAACTACATTCTCAAGCATCTTTAATTCAAACATCATACACTCCCCTTTCATACAAAGGGATTAAACCATTATATAGTTACATTTTTCCTGCCTGCCGTTCAGACACAAAAAAAAGAGTGATTCACTCACTCTTCTTACTTGTTCTTCAGAATTTCGATGATTTCTTCCAGAGCCTTGGTTTCATCAGACTTGACAGGTTCTGCAGGTGCAGGTTCCGGTTCCGGTTCTTTCTTCGCTGTCATCTTGTTGATCGTCTTGACGAGTAAGAAAATGCATATCGCAATGATCAGGAAATCGATGATATTCTGGATGAACTGTCCGTATTTCAGATAGACATTGACATCTTCAGCGCCCTTGTCGACTAACAGTACTTTCAGTGCTGAGAAATCCTGAATACGGAAGATGGCAGCGATCAGCGGCATAAGCATATCGTTGACCAGTGAGGATACGATCTTACCGAAAGCGGCGCCGATCATCATGCCTACAGCCAGATCCATGACATTTCCCTTGAGTGCGAATTCCTTAAATTCTTTCATAAAACTCTTCATGATACCCCTCCTGAATTTTATTGGATTCTGCATTTAATTCTACCGTCAGAATCAGATATTTTCCATATGCTTTTCCGGAATTTTGTACAAATGGTTTATTTTCGAGGATTTCGGTATATCCGGGATGGTGGATCAGCGGGAAACGATTCCCCTGCAGGTCTTTCAGTTCTTTTGTGTTTCCTGCAATTCCGTCTTTGATATACATCAGTGTTCGTCTGCCGTAGACAGGAACGTATACCGGAGGTGTAAAACCATGGCGGGAGATAAAGGTTTCCAGCATCTTCTCCATCTGTAATTCATTGACTTCTGAAGACACGATAACCGCTTCAATTCCTTTCATGGCATACATGTATTCCAATGCGTAACTGTTGGTTATGTTCAAAGTCATACCGGCAATACAATGATCCAGAGAATGATTCAGGGCACCGGTTTCGCTGAGTAACGCATGTGACAAGGCAGTATCGGTGATCCCTTGTTCGTTTACTACAGGATACTTCCGGTAAGTACCGGGCTGATCGTTTTCAGTGATATTACATTGTTCCGGATAACGTACAGTACTGTTTCCGTGATGCTCGATGATTATCCGGTATTCAGGTAATGGTTTTTCCTGAAGTTTGATCTGCGGTGTTACTCTTCCGTTACGTGTATGGATACGGGAACGTTGTTCCGCAAGTTTCCGGTATGCTTCTCTTCTGACTTGATTGATCTCACTGACCGGCAGGAAGATGTCTTCCAGATTGCCTGTACAGGATACGATATGGAACGGATACGTATCGGTCTTGTTCAGTATCGTGTGCAGCTTCTCTGAAGTAATTGGTGCTTTCAGGGCTTTCTGGCATGGTACAGAGCTCTTTTCTGTAACAGTGTGTCCATCTTCATCTTTTACCGTAATCGTCAGATAATCGCCTGAAACGGCCTCATACGTGAGATTTACCGGGATGTTGGCAGGTAACTGACGGATATAGCCTTCAATCTCTTCCAGCAGATGTTCATCACTGGTGAGTCTGACTTCCGCATTCTTCTTCGGGCGTAAATCTGAGCGGTAGGTCAGCCATACCGTATCCCCCTTTTCTCCCTTATCGGTATACTTACCATTCTTCAGGATCTTCACTGCTGTCAAACCAATATCTTCTCTCTCATCCAGGATACGCAGACCGTCACGCTGATGCAATACATGTGTCAATTTCACAGCCACCTGGTCATTTCGTACTTCTTGTACATGACCGAGAAGTATCCCCTGATGATTCGGACGATACGGATTCATCCTGTCTCTGCGGTCCGCATGAAACAGATGACCTTCGGTAAATTCACGATTAAACAAGCTCAGCAACTGTTCATGACGCAGAGGATCCACGGAATAGGATTTACCGTTATAATACGCATCGATAGCCTCCCGGAATGTCTTTACCACCAGATAAACATACTCCGGGCGTTTCATCCGTCCCTCAATCTTGATACTGCATACCCCGGCTTCGATGATCTCCGGCAGACGATCAATGATATTCAGATCCTTCGGACTGAGTAAGTACTGATATTTATTGTCACGGTCTGTACAGTACTTCATCCGGCAGTATTGCGCGCACATCCCCCGGTTCCCGGAACGGTTCTTTAATGCCGAACTCATCAGACACTGCCCGCTGTAACTGATACATAATGCCCCATAACCAAAGACTTCCACCTGTATGCCTTTTCCGGTGATCCTGCGGATGATTTCCAGCGGTGTTTCTCTGGCAATCACGATTCGCGAAGCACCCTGCTGTATCATAAACAGTGCGCCGTCTTCATTATGGATATGCATCTGGGTTGAACAATGTACCTCCAGATCCGGATATTCCGTACGCAGACGGTAAAACAGACCGGGATCCTGCACGATCAGCGCGTCCACATCATTTTCATACAAGAACTGTACTTCCTTCATGACATTCCCGATCTCTGTTTCAAAGTACAGCGTATTCAGGGTAACGTAGATCCGGATACCGCGAAGATGGCAGAAAGAGATTGCTTCCAGATACTCTTCATGTGTAAAATTCCCGGCAAACGCGCGTGCTGAAAATGTGCTGAGACCCAGATATACCGCGTCACAGCCTCCTGCCGCAGCCGCATACAAGGACTGCATATTTCCGCATGGTGCCAGTAATTCAATCTTTTTCTGCATACTCTCTTATCTTTCTGTATTCCCAGATCAGGTCATTCATACGATACCGGGCATTGGCGGAAGAAGTGCTGGGCAAAGTGAACTGCGGAAGCTCCGTATGAATGTATTTCCTGTATAGATCAGAAGCTTTCCTGCCGTTGGTAAATATCGTATGTATATTTGTATTCTTAATTAATTCCGGAATATCATTGACCAGAACATCCGTGATCGTTTCATCCCGGCTGCCAATGATCGTACACTGCGCGATCACATCCCACAACGCAATACGGTGACGCAGACAGAACTCTTTCCTGTCGGTGATTTCTTCTTCAAATACTGCCGCTAATACACTCCAGAAACGATTCATCGGATTGGCATAATAAAACATTTCTTCCCGGGATATTACTGACGGGAAAGACCCAAGGATCAATACCCTGGCATTCTCATCGATGATCGGCTTCAGCGGATGTAAGATCCGCGTACCGGTATTCTCTGCCGGTTTCATCACAGATACCTCAGCAGATAGCGTTCAAACCCGTTCTTTTCATCAATTCTGCCGGCTTTGATATCCTGATCCAGATCAGCCAGAGCACTCAGTCTCTCCAGCAGATCACGGGAGGAACATCTTCCGGCACTGCGTAGATCCAGGGAAGGATAATTCCTGCCGGTATATCTGCGGATTTCTTCCTCACTCATCCCATGTTCATTACACACGACAGAGTTATAAATACCGCGGATCTGTGAGGCAAGTACAGGGATCAGGTTGGTATAAGTCATGTGTTCAATCTCTATACATTCGTTCAAAGCACGGAATGTCCCTTCTGTATCCCGGCGGATAAACGCATTGCCCAGTTTCCAGTGATTCACTTCCGGATTGATATAGACCAGGTGTTCAATATCTTTCAGATTCAGGTTCTTTTCACCATACAGAAGAATACTGTCCAGGGCAACATGGAACATCGTGGTACTGCCGTTGATCCTCAGTTTGAATTCTTCCAGTGCGTCTGCCGTCATCCGCAGATGATGTTTCTGAAGTTCGATATCGATATACCGCTCCAGCTCCTTCGGGGATTTCTGGCTGAAGGTCAGGATATCCACGGTCTTCCCTCGATACTTTTCCAGGATCTTGTATTCTCTTGTTCTCCTGTCCGCGTCATACCCGTAACATACAAAGATGAGGTCCGAACTTTCATTCGGCATCTTACAGTATTCTTCCAGAAGATCTGCGTTATTCATCGTATTCTTTTTCTCTTTCCCCGCTTTTTCACCGCCGGAATTCAGGAAGTACGGGTCATTGACCACGACAGCACGGCTTTCACTGAACAGGGATATGGTATTGCAGTACGTCAATGCCTGAGACAAAGAAAAAGTACGAATAGACGCGTCAAAACTGACGATGTTCTCCGGATCCAGATCTTTCCGGTTCAATAACGCATTTTTCTTCTTTGACAAGAAATAGATTTCTTTTCCTTCGAGGAGATAGATCATACGCCTATTATACCAACGATTTCCAAATGAATTCACATGACTTCTTTACAGAATACTGATTTTCCCGGTACTGGTATACAGGAGATTGATCAGCGGCAGACACAGGATCGTGATATCTCCTTCTTCGGCAGTATTCAGGTATGGAATATGTCTCTGTAACAGTCTTTGCAGAGTTTCTTCATGGGGATGGTGATAACCGTTATGTAATCCTGAGGAGATTACAGCCAGCTGCGGCTGTACCTGATCCAGTAAGGCATCGGAAGTCCCGGTTTTACTGCCATGGTGCGATACTTTCAGCACGTCGCATTTGAGATCATCGTACATAGACAGAATCTCCCGTTCTGTATCTGTATCCGCATCTGCCATCATCAGGTAATTCTTGTGGTTCATGGAAAAATATTCAACCAGACTGCTCTGGTTCGGATCTTCATTTTCCTTCTGGTTCAGATCTGCTGTAGTAATCTCGCGGATTCTGATCAGGGAATGATGTTTGTCAATGATCTGTGAAACACTTAGTGTATTGAGAAGATTATCCCTGTTTCCGTCATGATCATCATCTTCATGCGTAAGGATCAGCGCGTGCAGGTGGTCGACGGATTTCGCGTTCAGATAAGTCTGCAGGGAATTCCAGGCGGATCGTCTGCCGGTATCGATCAGGATATTTGTCAGATTCAGCGGTGCCCGGATCAGGATTGAATCCCCCTGTCCTACATTGATGAATGTGACTTCCGCACATGGATGAAACAAGCCGAAAAACTGAAAGATAAGCAGAAGAACAATCCGCAGTCTGGCAATCTTCCGCGATTCTCTCAGCCTGTAAACGAGGACTACAAACAGGATCAATCCCGGTCCAAGCATATTCCCCGGCAGTGAAGTAAGATTCAATACCTGCAGGATAGAATCAAAACCATAGATCATTTTCTCGATTGGAATGACCGGCACCAGCAATGTACATACTGCAGCAAACCAGAAGAACCCGTACAACGGCAAAAGGATTCCCACCAGCAGGATCTGTACCGGATTCATCTGGTTAAACAAGATGCTTTGCGTACATAAACCGAAGAAATAACCTGTTGTCTTATCCCTGCCGAAAAACAAATATCGAACACGGAATAACACGCAGATCAGAAAGACCCGGCTCATAATCATATGCCGGTAAAAAAACATCAGGACAAGTAATGTCAGACCGTAGCGGTTTCTCGCATCCAGACGTGTATAGGAAAACAACCGGTACAGAAAAGAATGAACCAGTGTAAAGGGAAAATGATACATCACACACAGGAAAAACTGTACATAGATCAGAATCTTTTTTCTTGTGTCCCGGTCCATGTAGTATTTCAGGATATACTCGATTCCGTAAAGAATACCCACAAACGAAAAGCCGGAATATTCCAGAAAACTGGAAAGATCCAGACGGGAATCGTTGACTCCCATTACGATGCGAAGAAGCGCACTTCTGCGGTCATCCTGTACAACGGAGTATATTCTCTTCTGTATCTTTCCCCGCAGGCTGAATGACTCTCTCTCGGTCTCATACGAAGAGATACGGCAGCTGTAATAAACTTCTCTGGCATTCATTGTTTCCCTGAATGTTGTGCCGTAAGTTACCGGAGAAGATTCAATTCTTTCCGGTGTACAGGAAAAAGATATCTCGGAGTCCAGCAGAGGGATATCCTCCGTATAAAGAAGAAGACGGGTATTCTTCTGTTGTACAATACACCAGGATTTTCCAATCTCTGTAACACGTCCGGTATGGATCTCCGGGATCTGGTCGTTGTACAGCGGTATGTGATACAACAGTAAGATTCCGGTAAGAAAAAGCATATTCTTCCAGCCAAACCGAAAGATCCAGTAACTGAAGATCAGCACGAATGCCGCATACCATCTCTCCCCGGCATGTATAAAAAGATAGACCAGTACAGCTGTAATCAACAATTCTTCCCTCAGATCTTTCAGAGACATATATAATCCTGCAGAGAAGTAAACTTCTTCTCACCGATTCCCTTGACATGCTGAAGATCTTCCAGGTTTTGAAACAAGCCGTGTTCATTTCTGTATTCAATGATCTTTTCGGCGGTATCCGGGCCGATTCCCGGCAGAAGGCATAATTCTTCCAGATCTGCGGAATTGATGGATATCCTGTGTTCTTCTTTCTTTTTCGGGATATAGATGACATCCTTGTCTTTCAGTATGGTCTGTAAATTGATTCCTGACAGATCGGCGTCATCGCTGATCCCGCATAACTCCAGAAGTTCCTGAATGCTTGTATACGGCTCTAATTCGTAGATTCCGGGCTGTAATACTTCCCCTTCCGCAGTAACCTTGATTTCTTCTTTATTCAGTCTTGTAAGATCTACAGCCTCCAGTTTCACCGGCAATACAGCTGTCAGGCATAAAAGAAAAATAAGTAGTCGTTTCATCGAAACCTCCTACTTATTTCATAGTATGTAAATTTTGATTTCCCTACTGGATCTTAAGTATTTTTACTTCATAGGGAATCTTGGCCTGAACAGTAACTGTTGATCCTGCTTTCTTGTCCAGAATTGCCTGTGCCAGCGGTGTTTCGTTGGACAGTTTTCCGTTGAGAGGATCTGCTTCTGTAGAACCAACGATCGTATAGGTATCTTCCTGATGAATATCCTGGAACTCAACCGTTACGGTAGAACCGATACGTACGGTTTTGGAAGAACTCTTCTTGGTATCGATCAGTTCATAGTGATCCAGCATGTTCTCCAGTTCGGAGATCCTGCTTTCCACCTGTGCCTGTTTATCTCTGGCCGCATCATAATCCGCGTTTTCGGAAAGATCGCCCAGTGCGCGTGCTTCTCTCAGTTCTTTTTTGTATTCTTCACGAACGACATGGACAAGATGATGATACTCATCCTGCAGTTTCTTCAGACCTTCTTCTGTTACATAGATTTTATTCTCTGACATACTATACTCCTTTAAGCGAATGAATTATATCATTCTCCCTGACATGACGCTATATTTTTTGTACGGAATCATCATACTTCCGCAGATCCACAACAAACTCCGAAGTACCGGTAAGATTCCCGGAAGAATCATATCTTAGATCAAGGCCGATCAGTTCTTCATCTCTTTCCAGCAACTTCTTCAGAAAGATTCTGTCCCCTTCCCAGAGTTCAAGATCCATGATGTCTTCTTCCCTGATCCAGGCAAGAGTTCCCTCGCTGCATTCCGGGGTATCTGTACGGGATGTTTCCGCTGTATACAGCCACATACACTCGCTCTCTTCCCCTTCGTAGAAGAAGTTCACGATACCGCGGAAATCCAGCGAATCCGGTACGATTCCTGTTTCTTCACGAATCTCCCGCAAGGCACCCTCACGTATACTTTCACCGGCTTCGGCCTTACCGCCGACACCAATCCATTTTCCGGCATTGATATCCTTCTTTTTCTTATTTCTCAGCATCATCAGCCAGAGATGCTCATGACGCAGATAGATCAGTGTATAGTCTTTCATCGCAGATACTTTTTGACATTGGCTTCATGTTCGGCCAGGGTTTCCGCATAGTGGATCTGTCCGGTTCCTTCAACATCCGCCATGAAATAATAGTATTTATGTTTTGCCGGATGAAGTGTGGAATGAAGCGCGTCATAACCCGGATTCATGATCGGTCCCGGAGGCAGTCCGGCATACTTATAGGTGTTGTACGGAGAATCGTAGTCACCGTTGACTTCACATGCCCACCAGTTGCCGTCCTTCGCAAAGTCAATTGCGTAACATACCGTGGAACTGGACTGCAGCGGCATATCGATATCCAGACGATTCCAGAATACACCGGAGATCCGTTCCATCTCTTCCACCAGTCCGCTTTCATACTGGACAATACTCGCAAGCGTATAGATCTCATGAATACTGAGCTTGTTCTTGGCCATGTCATCCTTCAGACTGTTGTACACCACAAGACTCTGATCCAGGATCTTCTCTGTGACATCCTTCGCTGTCGTCTCCTGGAAGAAACGATATGTATTCGGCGCAAGATATCCTTCCAGACGGATACGGATGTTCTGGTTGAATACTTCTTCCGTGATAAACGGATAGCGGTCCATCAGGGAACGGATATATGTCTCATCGTTCCATAATGCCAGCAATTCCTCTTCAGTCACGTTGGTCGCGGCAGCGATCTTTGCGGCGATATCCTTTGCCCAGTCACCTTCCACGATCGTTACCGATGTATCATAAACGACTGCCTTGGTCGGATCGTTGATCACTTCCAGGATCTGCTGAACATCCCAGCTCTTATCCAGTTCATATTCTCCGGTCTTGATATTGCTCAGGTTATTCCTTCTCGCATAAAGATAAGCAGAATTATCATCCCGGATGATTCCCTGTTCAGCCAGCTGTTTCGTTACCGACTTCAATGTAGAACCACCGACAACTTCAAAAGAAACCACTTCCGATTCCTTGGATACAGGTTTCAGATTGGATTTATACCGCAGGAAAAAGATCCCGCCTGCCAGCGCGGCAGCGATCAGTAATAAGAACAGGATACGAAGAGGACGTATTCTTCTCTTTTTTCTGCGTTTTGTTTTACTCATTGAATCCCTCATCATAGGATGCCAGAACTTCTTCACACATCTCCAGAAGTTCCGGATCCTCTACTGCTTCCAGATTTCCATCTTCATCGTAGGTAAACGCAAAGACAATATCTTCATCATTCACGTCTCTGACCAGGACAAAACTGTTTCCCTGATCATCATCAAAGGTCAGAATGATCTCCATCGTGTATTCTTTGCCATCTTCATCCACAATAACAATCGTATTATCTTCCATGAGTACCTCCATAACAAAAGGCGTTAAACGCCTTTATTTTGAATCTAAATAACTTTGCAGGATCTGGACTGCAGCCATCTGATCAATGATCTTTTTGCGTTTTTTTCTAGATACATCCGCAGCGATCAGGATCTTCTGAGCAGCTGCCGTAGTCAGTCTCTCGTCCCACAAAACTACCGGAATGGACACATGTTCCTCCAGCATAGCCTTAAAATCTTCACTGATATGCCCGCGTATGCCGATATCCCCGTTCATATGCTTGGGCAGACCAAGAACGATCTCATCCGGTTTCTCCCGTTTGATTACTTCCAGTACCTTTTCCAGACACTGTTCATAATTATCCGGTTCAAAACGGACAGTCTCAACAGCTCTGGCAACAATACCCATCGGATCACTGATCGCGATTCCGCAGGTAACACTGCCGAGATCAAGACCTAAAGATCTCTTCATTCAGCGTGTTCCTCAAGGTAAAAGCGAACAAGCTCCTCAATGATCTCGTGTCTTTCCACAGACTGGATAATACTGCGCGCATTCTTGTGACTGGAAATATAGGCAGGATCATTGGAAATCAGATAACCAGCCAGCTGATTAATTGCCGTATACCCTCTTTCCTCGAGTGCTTCCTGCACGAGTTTGAGTACCTGACAGATATTTTTTCTTCTTACCTCATCCGCATTAAAACTCACGGTTGGTGAAATATCAGTCTGTTTCATAACACATCACCTCACTTAGATAAATATTAGAACAAAAGAAGTAAAATGTGTAGACACTAAATCAACATTGTCTTATTTTTTCACGTACGGCTTCGATTGCGTCCGGGATCTTAGCCAGATTTCTGCCTCCGGCCTGTGCCATATCCGGTCTTCCGCCGCCCTTACCATCAGTTTTCTCTGCCGCAAGACGTACAAGATCACCGGCTTTAAGACCTTTGTCGATCATGGCCTTGGAAGCTGCGCAGACAAAGGTAACCTTATCCTCGGAAGTATTTGTAACAAATACGATTCCTTCCTTCATCCGGTTTCTCAGCATTTCCGCATAACCCTTCATCCGGGAGATCTCCATATCCTTTTCCTGGACAAACAATACCGGAATACCGTTGATTTCTTCCGCGCTCTTCAGTCTCGCATCCGCTTCCGCAGATAATGCCTTGGCTTTGGCTTCCGCGACTTCACGGCGAAGCTCCGCATTCTCGTTCATCAACTGGGCAATCCGTTCCTGCAGGCCTGCAGAACTTTGCATCTTCAGCATTTTCGCCGTATCCTTCAGATACTCTTCGGAAGAACGGAAATCTTCGTACGCGGGAAGTTTTGTCTTGGAAGTGATACGGCGTACACCGGAACCGATGGATTCTTCACTGATGATCTTGAATACACCAAGATCGCTGGTATTGCGGGCATGTGTGCCGCCGCAGAATTCCTTGGAGAAATCACCCATGGACACAACTCTTACGGTATCTCCGTACTTTTCATCGAACAGGGCGATCGCACCGCTGTTCTGGGCATCTTCGATACTCATGACTTCGGTGGTTACCGGCAGACACTCCGCAATCTTCGCGTTGACCAGATATTCTGTCTGTTTCAGCTGTTCCTCAGTCATCTTCTCATAATGCGTGAAGTCAAAACGTCCGTAATCCGGCCCGTTGTAGGAACCGGCCTGTGCGACATGGTCACCTAATACCTGACGCAGAGCTGCCTGTAACAGATGAAGGGAAGAATGATTCGCCCTGGTCATCTCACGCCGTTCCACATCGATCTCACCATGAACGGTATCCCCTTCGGATATCGTTCCCTTAGTAATTTCAATATGGTGCAGACTTTGTTTGTGCGGTGCTTTCTTGACATCGGTCACCTTTGCGTCAAAACTGTCGTTCCACATCTTGCCGGTATCCGCGGTCTGACCACCGGATTCCGCGTAGAAACTGGTTTCTGCCAGGATCACATCGCCGTAATCAGACAGTGAAGATACACGTACACCGTCCTGGAACAGAGCGATGACTTTGGACGTACAGGAATTCTCCGTATACCCGGTAAAGACAGATTCTTCTTCAAAGTCCATCAGATCCTTGGATTGTGAACTCATACTCTGTTCATTTCCTCTGGCGTCTCTTGCGCGCTGTTTCTGCGCCTGCATTTCTACATCAAAGCCTTCCTTGTCTACGGTATAACCGGCTTCTTCCGCGATCTCTGTCGTTAATTCACTCGGGAATCCATAGGTATCATACAGTTTGAACATGACACTTCCGGGCAGCACTTTCGTATCCTGGTGCTTTGCCAGTTCCTGATTCAGCAACATCTCGCCGTTGGTTAAGGTCGCGTGGAAGGATTCTTCTTCTGTCTTGACCAGGCGGGATACGAGTTCTACTTTGTCCAGCAGGTACGGGTAATAACCCTTCATGTTCTCCGCAACGATCTTGACCAGTTTATACATGAAGCTGCCCTCGATACCAAGCTTTATGCCGTAACGAACAGCTCGGCGCAGAACCCGGCGTAAAACATAGCCGCGTCCTTCGTTGGAGAATGTTGCGCCGTCCGAGATTGCGAATGTCACGGTACGGATATGGTCCGCAATGACCCGGTAAGCCATCTTGTACTCCGGATCACTGTATGGATGTTTGGCATACGCTTCACAGGCATGGATGATCGGCAGGAAAAGATCTGTATCAAAGTTAGTCTCTCCGCCCTGGATCAGACATACCAGACGTTCCAGACCCATACCGGTATCGATATTCTTCTGCGGGAGTTCCTTGTACTCACTGCGGGGCATCTGGTCCGGCTTGCAGTCATACTGGGAGAATACGATGTTCCAGACTTCGATATAGCGGTCATTCTCAATATCCTCAAAGAAGAGTTTCTCACCCAATCCTTTGGGATCATACTTCTCACCACGGTCGTAATACAGCTCGGTGTCCGGTCCGCCGGGGCCTTCACCAATCTCCCAGAAATTATCTTCTGTCTTACGGATATGGGATGGAATCATACCTACCTTGATCCAGGTTTCATACGCTTCTGTATCATCCGGATATACCGTGACATATAACTTCTGCGGGTCAAAACCAATCCATTCCGGGGATGTCAGGAATTCCCAGGCATAGGCAATTGCTTCTTTCTTGAAGTAATCACCGATGGAGAAATTACCGAGCATCTCAAAGAATGTGTGATGTCTTGCGGTCTTGCCGACATTCTCAATATCGTTTGTACGAATGGATTTCTGGGCATTGGCAATTCGGTTGTTCTGTGGTTTTTCCGTACCGTCAAAGTATTTCTTGAGCGCGGATACACCGGCATTGATCCACAGCAGCGTAGGATCATTATGCGGGATCAGGTTTGCGCCTGGTTCGATCATGGAACCCTTCTGGCGGAAGAATTCCAGGAACATGTTTCTGACCTGATCTGAAGTGAGTTGTTTCTGTACTGTCATATTAACCTCCATAAAAAAACTTACATCCCACACAGGAACGTAAGATCTACGCGGTACCATCCTGATTCGCATATAATGCGCACCTTAATTGTCCTTAACGCGGAGAACGGCTCGGATTGGGAGCTCTCTGCAGAAGCTTCACCATCGGTCCAGCCAAGGGTCTCTCACCATCACCCTCTCGCTTCGGAAGGAAATCCGATACCTACTTACCTGCAGTAAACGATCCACTAAAATATATCACAGAACCCGGAAAAATACATAGAAATCGTAAAGATTATCCGCAGATCCGGATTTTATTCACCGCTCCGATCATCCCCTGGGAAGAACAGATCTGGTATTTATCTTCGCTGATCATTGTTTTCAGGTATCCGTGCAGATGTCCGCACAAGACAGCAACAAAGCAGGCATTGTCCCGGATCAGCCGGACGAATTCCGCAGCGTTGGCATCCTCCACGTTTTCATCGATAAAGAAATACGGCTGAAACAGACCAAGATCCCTGCGGTTTTTATCTGTGCATAACGGGATATGCGTAACGATGATCGTCGGTACCGGATTCCGGACAATACTGTGAAGTACATCCAGGGTTTCCTCTGTAACCGTCTTTAACCGGTCATCTACCGCAAGGAACTGGAATCCATCAAAGCGGATGAATCCCGGCTTACTGTCCCAGACACCCTCCAGATACTCTGTTTCATGGTTTCCGGCAACGCACAGATACTGCCCGGGATATTCGCGCAGCGCCTGTCTGAGCAGTCTTTCTCCAGCCGGGTGCATTTCTTCCAGCAGATCGCCGGCAAGCACAAGAAGATCCGGGTTTTCTTCTGCCGCATAGCGCATGAGCTTCCGGAACGCTTCCACAGTGCTCAGTTCCTGTTCCTTGCCGCAATACTCCCCGGCCAGACCGGCAAAGAACTTCTTCGTTTCCTTCCAGGATTCTTCCCATTCCTCTGCCTTGCGGATTTCTTCGGCAGAAGAAAATTCATCAGCTGCGCAGATATGCGTATCACTGATCTGGAGGATATGATACTCCCTCTTCAGTCCGGGAATCCGGATCTCTTCTTCATGAATCTGATAGAAACGATCTGTCATACATTCTTTCCTGTTTTTTCCATAATTCGGCGGCACAGTGTCGTCTGCCGGTAGTGTCGTTCGATCTGCGCGATTCCCCGCAGAAATGCCCTCTTATCCCCAATCAGGATCAGGGATTGTCTGGCTCTGGTCACCCCGGTATAGATCAGCTTTCTCTGCAACATGATCGTATGCTGGGGAGTGATGGGAAGAATGACGATGGGATATTCACTGCCCTGGGATTTATGTACGGAGATACAGTAAGCCAAAGTGATGTTACTGAGATTCTCTCCGGCGTATTCCACGTAGATACCGTCAAAGTTCACGATCAGTGTTGTCTGGTGGGTCTCGGTAAATCTTGCGTCAATGATCTCTTCCAGTACGCCGATATCCCCGTTATATACATCATCATCCGGCTGATTCTTCAGCTGCAGGATCTTATCTCCCTCCCGGAAAATCAGATAACCGAATTTCATCTCTTTCTTATCCGGTGTCCTGGGGTTAAACGTTTCCTGTAAAGCACGATTCAGGATATCGATTCCGGCATTGCCGTTGTACATCGGAGATAAGACCTGGATATCATTCAGGGTATATCCCTTTTCCAGGGCGTTGGCGGTGATCTGTACAATTGTTCTCCTGACTTCTTCGGAAGGCTTCTCCAGAAACAGGAAATCATGATTCAGGGACTCAAAATCAACGTTGCCTTCATGGATCATATGTGCCAGTTCAATTACGTCACTGCCGGTCTGCTGACGATAGATATGGGTCAGTCTCACTAACGGGAAGCAATCACTCTGGATGAGATCCCGCAGCACACTGCCGCAGGATACCGAAGGAAGCTGATCTTCATCACCAATGATACAAATCTTACGGACCAGCCGTGATGCCTGCAGGAGATGATAGAACAGCCAGTTATCCACCATGGAGAATTCATCCACGATCAGAAGATCCGCAAAGATCGGTTCATCTTCATTGACACCAAACGTATTGGTTTCCAGATCCCATTTCAGCAGAGAGTGCACGGTCATCGCCGGATTATCCGTTAATTCCGACAAGCGTTTGGCAGCTCTGCCGGTAGGCGCGGCACATACAACCGTACTGCTCGGATACAACATCTTGAATAACTGCACCAGTGCCCGCACGACGGTTGTCTTACCGGTACCGGGGCCGCCGGTCAGGATCATAAACGGATGGGTAAAGAAACTGTGGATTGCCCTGATCTGGTCTTCATCATAGGTGATCGCTAAGGATTTCTGCATCTGTTCCAGGTATTCTTCCAGAAGTTCTTCATGGAACGGATCCAGTTCTGTATAGGGAAAGCCCGCCAGAAAAGAACTGATACCCTCTTCTGCCTCATATTGTGTAATCGGGTACACACGTTCCTCTTCGGCAGCGAATTTGCGGTTGTTTACGGCTGTGCTGAACAAGGTATCATAATCGTAGGAAAGACCCGTACAGCGCTTCGCAAACGCCTCCTGAAGCGTAGTATAGGTCACGAACGAATCACCGGACGCCACACACAGATCCATGCACAAGGAAACCAGATACGCGTACAGACGACGTTCATCATCTGCGGAAAATCCCAGGGACTGCGCAATCTTATCTGCTGTCTTGAAGCCGAAACCGTCACATTCATCGATAACCCTGTAGGGGTTCTCACGGATCTTATCCAAAGCTTCTTTCCCGTAGGTTTTATTCAGACGGATCAGATTCCGCATGCCGATTCCATGAATATTCAAAAACCGGATCAGTTCTTCCATCCCGGTATCACTCTGGGCAATCCCTTCCAGGATCACCAGGATCTTATCTTCCTTTAATCCCGGTACCATCCTCAGTACATTTTCATCCTCACGGATCAGATCCAGACAATTCTCACCCAGTGTACTGACGATCTTCTCTGCTGTCTTCTTCCCGATTCCGGGGAACTGGATTCCGGACAGATAACGGATCACCGCTTCGGCTTCACTGGGAAGAGGCTGTTCGTAAGAAGTGATCTGGAACTGCATGCCGTATCTTGGATGCTCAATATAGTTTCCGTATAAACGATAGATCACATCTGTTTCAAAAGACGGAAAAAGGCCGGTAACCGTAATTACCCGCTCATTTTCATCATTGATCATAAAACGGAAAACAGAATAAAACGTCTCTTCGTTGTGATAAACAACATAGGTGATCTTACCCGTGATTACCGTCAGTTCATCCAGAGAACGTTCTTCACTCATACATCTCCACAGAGATCTTCTTCATCAGATCTTCTTCACCCTGATATACCACGTCGATCGTACCGCCTCCGATCATCCTGTCACCGGTATAGAATACTGCCTGCTGTCCCGGTGTCACCGAAGCGATCTTCTGCGGATATGTGACCAGAACTTCCTGTTCATTTATACGTTTCATGGTAACCGGCTGATCCGGCTGACGGTAACGGAACTTTGCTGTACAGGATAATACTTCCGGTATATCACACAGATAATTCATTCCCGACACAAGACAGGAATCAGAATACAGCCACTCTTTATGTGCCTCATCGGTCACGAACAACTCATTGCGCAGGATATCCTTGCCAATCACGTAATATGGTCCGGTACCGCCGATATTCAGTCCTTTGCGCTGACCAATCGTGTAATACAACACACCGGTATGCCGGCCAACAACTTCATGCGTACAGATACTGCGGATATCCCCGTCTTTCATCGGCAGATAATTTGCCAGGAACTGACGGAAATCCCTCTCACCGATAAAACAGATACCGGTGGAATCCTTCTTTTTGGCAATACTGAGATGTAACTCTTCCGCAATTCTGCGTACTTCCGGCTTATCGATCTCACCCAGCGGGAATACGATCTGCGGCAGAACATCACGGCTGATCTGTGAAAGAAAATACGTCTGGTCCTTATTCCGGTCATGCGATTTATGAACGTAACTGTGACCATCTTCTTTCACGATCCTCGCGTAATGTCCGGTTGCCACACAGTCAAACCCCTGACGATGCGCAAACTCCATGAAGGAATCAAACTTGATATATTTATTACAGAGAATATCCGGATTCGGTGTTCTCCCCTTCTTGTATTCTTCCAGAAAAGTCGTGAATACCTCGTCCCAGTACTCCTTGATAAAATCCACACGTAAGAGAGGAAGGCCCAGCATATCCGCCACATTCTTCGCGTCGTTATAGTCTTCTTCCTGTGTGCAGATCGCGTGATCCAGGGTAGGATTGCCGAGGATATCCCCGTTGGTCAGAGAATCCCAGTTACGCATAAAACCGCAGGTAACATCATATCCCTGCTGTTTTAACAACCAGGCAGCGACAGCGCTGTCTACGCCGCCGGATAATCCAACCATGATCTTCATTTTATCCATTGTACTCTATATCTCTCTTTTCCTGGTTTCATCTTTGTTTTATTTTTGTCTCACTTCTGCACAGATTGGTGATGTCTTACAACTCTGACACAGTCTGTCATAGGAGGATAAATCAATGTCCGGATCCCCTTCTTCGGTAAAAACCAGAGGTCTGGGAATACGGCTGGGATTACTCCGCAGTTCTTCCGATACTTTGATATCATCTTCATCCTCAATCAGTTTCTTATACCTCATCCAAAGAATCAGGATTCTCAGTTCATCGTCATCCAGTAACGAGGCATATAAACTCTTCTCACGGTAACGGATATTCTTTTCCCGAAGTACGGCTTTGATTTTCCTGCACAGCGGGCATCCGGGTACGCTATATACGATCATACTATCTTCTCCAGATCCGGATCCATCTCCTGATTCAATCTCCGGATAAATTGTTCACAGCGTTTCATCTGATTGCGGATGATTCTGTAGTTGAACGGGATCACAACAGTATCCGCACTGAGAAAACGGATCCGGGTTTCTTCCGGTCCTTCCGCATGGATATCCAGAATCTCGTTATAACAGATCCATATACACTCCCTGTGTCCGGCGTTCATGGTCGGGAAAAACAGGATCTGCGTCTGTTCACTGATCAGTACCGCGGGTTTTTGTTTACTGCCGGTAAGATAACGGAACGCATCTGTCCGTCCTCTCAGCGTACTGCCGTTGTTCAGGCATAACCGGTTCAAAAACTCTGCAGGTTTCTCCTGAGCCAGGGATTGCTGTCCTCCCTTAAGAAAGAGATGACTCTCTTTTTCATCACCGGTAATGTACAGGATATCTTTCACATTCATCATGTTTCTTCGTAGTAGGTTTCATCCGAATCATCGGCACTCTCATCATCCGCGTTATCAAAATAACGATAATACCTGGATTCGATTCTCCGCATGACCATCTCACTGTGCTTCACGCCGGCAATATAAAGGATATACAGCCCTGAAACAGACAGTAAGACAAGCACACCGACTGATAAAAAATCATTCAAATTCTCAATCATACGTTCATTATAAACAAAGTCACGGCGCAATGCATCATTCTTCGTACTGCTCCAGGAAATCTTCCCCCTTGAGATATTCCGTACGGGAAAGATGAGGATACTTCAGCTGCCGCAATACTTCATAGACACAGATCGACACACAGTTGGACAGATTCAGACTGCGGGCTTCCGCAATCATCGGTATACGCATACACTGTTCCAGATGATCCTTGAGGATATGCTTATCTATGCCGGTACTCTCCTTGCCAAAGACCAGATAGATTTCTTCTTCTGTCTTTGTATAGTCAAACTGATCCGGAGATTTCTTCCCGTAACGGGTCACAAAATAAAAAGAACCATGATTCTGTTTCAGAAATTCTTCCCAGTTCGGATAGATATGATACTCCAGTTCTTTCCGGTAATCCATGCCTGCCCTGCGCAGGTGTTTCTCATCCATGTAGAAACCCAGAGGTTCAATGAGATGGAGACGACAGTGAAACGCGACGCACGTACGCATGATATTCCCCGTATTCTGGGGAATCTCCGGCTCATACAACACAATATTAAGCATTTCTGAACCTCCTCTGGAACTGCTTCATTGCCAGATAGACTACGGCAATCAAAGAGATAAAACTGAGGATGATCCGCATGACCAGATCAAAGAAGAAGTTCTCCGGAACCATGTTGATCAGTATCTCTGTATTCGGGTCAAGCAGATATAAATCATTGTCAAAGAAGATCTCGTGGAACTGAATCCAGAATGCATTGAAATCCAGCAAGGCATAAAACAGCAGACACGAGACAAAAACCACAAAGATGATCACACCCAGTTCATAACCGGTAATCAAATTAAATAAAGCATGACGGCGGTCCAGCAGTACTCCGGCCACCAACAGCGCCACCCCGGCAAGAAACAGGATATTCCGGACTTTCATCGCGTCAAGATACAGTTTCTTCACATCTTTCATATGCAATGTCTCACGGCGGTCAAAAACCTCTCTGGCATAGCCGTTGACCTGTACACGGATGATCAGATCATCCCGGTTGTCTTTAAGATAATCAAATAAGACTTCCGTTGTCTTGAGCAGATCACTTTCTTTCATCCCGGTTGCCTGTGTCGTATTATTTTTCTTATATTCACTCTCATAGAAAGGCATATAAAAACACCAGAAATCAATCACTGACAACATAATACTCAGGATCAGACAAAAAGATCCGATCGTCAATAACGGTTTACTCTTGTTCATTCAGCCATTTCTCCAGTTTCCGTAAAGCCTTTCCACGATGAGAGATCTGATTTTTCTCTTCATCGTCCATTTCCGCGATTGTCTTCCGGTACGGAGGATAATAAATGATCGGGTCATAACCGAAACCACGGTTTCCTGCCGGTTCCAGGGCAATCTCACACTCACAGGTATCTTCAAATACTTGTTCTGTGCCATCCTTTGATGTATAGGCTATTGCGCAGACATAGCGGCAAGTACGGTCACTCCTGCCCTGCATACGCTCCAGGATGATCTTATTCTTGTATTCATACGGGGTATCATAACCGAGATAGCGCGCGCTGTAGATTCCCGGTTCACCGCCGAAAGCATCGATCTCCAGTCCGGAATCATCCGCAATCGCTGTCAGTCCGTACTTCTCCGTAATATATCTCGCTTTGATCAGGGCGTTCTCCGCAAAGGTCGTACCAGTTTCTTCTACGTCAAAAGGATCCTTCAGGTCTTTCAGACTCAGGATCTCGTATCCTTCCGGTTCCAGCATTTCCCGCAGTTCCCGGATCTTGCCCTCATTCGCGCTAGCAATCACCAATCTGTCCATGTCTTGATTATAATACCAGAGAAGCCGGAAATACAAAAAGAGTATATTAACTCTGAAATATACTCTTATTAATCTTTTGTGTGTTCAGCGTTCATGTATGCCTGCCAGTACTCATCGCCGTCTTCCAGGATCCGGCAATATACATCAACCATGATCTCACGCAAAGTCACAAAATACCCGGAGACACCGTATATTTCGGGAATGATCCTGGTGATCGTATCCGCCTGTGCTGCCATTTTAAATGCCAGTTTTTCACTCTTCAGTTTCAGGATACCGAATGTACCTGAACCAAACCTCTGATCCTGCATATCCAGTTTAAGCAGTAACGCACATACATCACGCCATTCCGCCAGGAGGTATTCATCCTGTTCATCTTCAAGATGAAGATCCTTGATACTGTCCCAGACAAACTTCGTATATGTCTTCTTATTCAGGAAATTCGGCTTGAGACTGGTCACTGACAGATTGACAAGTCCGCGCAGAAACAGGTCATGATCCTCTTGATCATAGCGTATGTCAAGTAATTCCAGTCTTCTGCGGTCTCCGGGATCTTCTGCGGATGCCAGACGTTGTAAAAGAATCTCCCGCTTCCGGGATGCCGGTTTGATTTCGAAGTAGTGTGCCGGCCAGTTTTCCAGGTATTTTAATATATTGTTTGTTTGCATTGTCATATGTTTATTATACAGTTTTTTTCTGATTAATCGAATGCGTCTGCCCAGTCATGCAGGATTTGAATTGCATAGTCAGTATCTTCACGTAAAACAGAACCGAGATTCATTTCACAGAACGCATTACCGTCGACCACAAAGCCTGTTAAGCCAATGTATTTTGACTGATATCTTGGTTTCATGACAACGATCCGGCAATCCTTTCCTGCCGGAGTAGAATACTGCAGAAATTCCAGATTCCGCGGCCATTCGTCTGTCCACGCTCCACCGGAGACGATCTTCGTATCCTTTGCGGCATCCGTAAGGATCGTCATGGTTTCTTGTGCCGTGTATTCCTTGTCATTGATATGGGAAAGTTTCAGAACCACCTTGTTTACTCTGCCATTTTCTTCACCTTCACAGATGACAGCGCACTGGTAATCTTCATACGGAAATGCCGGTGTTTTCAGTTCTGCCAGCCCGATATAGTCCATAGCTTCATCAATACTGCTAAAGCTGCGAATATATATACCGGGCAGAAAAATTATCGATGATTCCGGAGGCGGAGGAGTATATTCCGCATACTGCTTTACAATCGACTCGCCGGCTTCTCTGATTTCTCCATTAAAATGTCTCCACGAAACCGGAGAAAGCTCGGCTTCTGCCTGAAATCCTTTTTCCCCTTCTTTCTCTACTTTTACCAGAAAGATCTCATGGGGTTGATTCCCGGCAGATCTGGCGCATGAAATCAACAGTAGTGCGGCAGCGAATACGATCCCGAAAGATTTATTATTGAATTGAAGCATGGCTAAACGCTCCATCCGATCGATGAAGTCTACCCGACCCACGTCACAGGATTTCCTTTTCTTTCTAGAGCTATCCTGTTTGGCATGCCTTCTGCCGGATACCCTAAGACAAGTGCCGCAGTAATGGTTTCTTCTTCTTTCAGTCCGTATTTGTACATGAATTCCCGGATTCTGGGATTTTCATCCAGCCAGTGCAGCTGATTGATCCAGCAGGACCCAAGATCAAGAGAATTTGCCGTGATCATCATATTCTCAAGCGCACAGGCACTGTCCGCGACCGCGTTGCCATAGCCCTTCTGATTCGCGGTAACGATGAGTACCGGCGCATTGTAGTGGAATATGTATGCGCCTTTCTTAGAGGCATTTACGGAATTCTTCATGGAGATGTACATATCCTCCGTGATCTCCATTTTGGCAAATTCCTGTTTCACTATCTCTGCCAGTTCTGAAAGAATCGTCTTGTTTGCAAACACCAGGAAATGTGTTGTCTGGTTGTTATGTCCGCTTGGCGCATATCTTCCGGCGGTGATGACCTTTTCAACCAATTCCCGGTCCGGCATGATTTCGGAATACTTTCTCGTGCTGCGCCTTGTGATGATCGCGTCGAATGCTTCCATGATTTTCCTCTCTCTTTCCATTACCATAGTAACAAAAAACCGAACCCTAAGGTCCGATTTTATTGACATGGCTGGGATAGAGAGATTCGAACTCCCGAAATGACTGGTTCAGAGCCAGTTGCCTTACCGCTTGGCTATATCCCAATTGCATTACTATTATACACAACATTTCATAAGATTCAATAAATAATTCATTGAATTTATGAACATTGTCTGTAACTAGTGATATGCCTCCAGCAATCTCTGAACTTCTTTCTCCGTTACCGGCAGGATCGATCCATGACGTACATCTTCTTCAGGAAGCACCAGTTCATCACTGTCGGACCAGTCCACAAGGGAATCATAACCTAATCCTGTAAACGTCCCTGCAAAGAAACGATGATACGCGAAATAGTCCACAAACAGATGATATTTCCCCTCATGGATATCCTTGAATACCATGGGACCTTCCACAGGTCTGGGCAGGATCATATACTGCCAGTCGTAACAGACCCGGAAGGTCTTACTCAGATCATCCGTCTCGGCAGAGTAGATCGTCTGTGCCCCTTCACGCTCATCTTTATAGATCATCCAGTATTTTCCGTCCATGGTAAAGATCGTACCGTCAATCACCGGATATCCGGTATCCAGAAGTGTACGGGGATAAGAGACTTGTATGTTCCCCTGGTTCAATTCCGAAAAATCAGCGGTCACATACGAAATAATACCTGTATTCTCCGAAGGATCGGAATAATGCAGATAGTATGTATCACTTTCACGGTCATACCAGATCTCCGGAGCCCATGCCTTGGTGCCGGAAGTATGCAGGGAAGAATCCGGGTAACAAACCAGCGTATAAGCGCAGGTATAGTTCAAAAGATCTTCAGAACCGAAGACATATACATATGGGTGGTCTCCGCCTTCCGTAGCCGCAATCAGGAAATTTCCTTCTTTACTGCGTGAAAGATGAGGGTCACGTATTCTTCCGGTACCGTAATCGGAAGAAATCACACTTCCTGGGAGTTTATCCCAGTGAAGTCCGTCCAGGCTGAACGCAAGATGCCCGCGTTCTTCCCCTTCATTTCCGTTGAAGTATGCCATGACATATCCATAGGCATCATCCAGTAACATTACATTGTAATTCTTCTCCTGTACGGATCCTTTACGATTCAGGACTGCCTTGAACGTTACCGGTTCTTTCTCGGCAGCACTGTCTTTGACCAGTACATTGCCTTCAAAATGCGCCTGACCGGATACTACTTCATATGCAACAGAAGTTTCCTGCTCTTTCTCCGGCAAAGCTGTATGACTATGGATCACTGCCGGAATATCGATATTCAGAGACTGTATATCTTTCCTGAACAGAACTTCATCCGAACTACCTGTGGTATGGAATACAAATTCCTTCTCCGCTGAATATGTGCCGGTATCGATCTTCGCTTTGGCATGGATTTCTGCTTCCGTTTCCTTATCGGTCAGTAAACCCTGCGAATTCATCACCGCATTCTCTTCCACAGTCCAGGTTACAGGTAATCCGTCAATGACCATATCCTCAAACCAGAGATCTCTTGATAACTGATCCGCATCCGGATAATCGATTGTATCCAGAAGGACCGCGGGCAAGCGGCTTGCGTATTCTTCAGCCGCATCTTCCGCACTGACCAGGCTATCCCTGATCTTCAGATCAACATATCTTCCGGAAAGTGTATTTTCAGGTGAATCTGCCCCGATCACCAGAGGATAATCTCCGGAAAGATGTTTAAAACTATCCTCTGCCACGATCTTTCCGTTCAGCAGGATACTTGCGGTGTTCCTGCGGAAATTGACCGCGACCAGGTTCCAGCGCCTGGTCGATACTGAATCCACACCGTCCGCCACGACCCAGTATTCCGCTCCGCCGGTTCTGCCGTACAGGGTAAGCCCGCTGAATACATCCCCGTTGATTCCTCTTCCGTACAGTTTGACAAACTCCTGCCCATCCCCTAAATGAAACAGGCACGTATTCACTGTATTCTCTTCCGGACGGATCCAGAAGGATATGGAGAAATCTCCCTGAGGTATACCGGAAACCTGATATGCCGGCATCTTCTCCGTCTGCGCGTACTGCCACAATCCGTCATCCTCTCTGATCTCTTCCGGAATCTGCACGGAAAAAGCCTTCCCGCATCCGGTACCGCAAAGAATCATCAAAACCAGTAAACAGTATAGTTTCTTATACAAAGTCATGTACATAATTATAGCATTACTGTCTACTTCACATTGATGTAAATCCTTCAATGATGATAAAATATACAGGATCTGTAAAAGGAGAAACGAAATGGAACATATTAGAACAAGATTTGCGCCTAGTCCTACGGGATATATGCATATCGGCAATCTCAGAACAGCGCTGTATGCGTATCTGATTGCCAAGAAGGATCCGGAAGGTAAATTCTTAATGCGTATAGAGGATACCGATCAGGGAAGACTTGTGGAAGGCGCTACGGATATTATCTACGAAACCATGAAACAGTGTGGTCTGAAACATGATGAAGGACCGGATATCGGAGGGCCGGTAGGTCCGTATGTACAGAGTGAACGTGTAAAGATCGGTCTGTATATGAAGTATGCCAGGGAACTGGTACACCGCGGCGGTGCCCACTATTGTTTCTGTGATGAAGAAGAGATTCAGGCTCAGCGTTCTGAGGGCGGTGATTCCTTTAAGTTTGTGGATCCCTGCCGGAATCTTACGATAGAAGAAGCGGAGAAGCGGATCGAAAACGGTGAAAAATTCGTGATCCGTCAGACAATTCCCGGTGAAGGCACAACGACCTTCAACGATGAAGTCTTCGGCAGTATCACCGTCGAAAACAATACTCTGGATGAACAGGTACTGATCAAGAGCGATGGTTTCCCTACCTATAACTTTGCGAATGTCATCGATGATCATCTCATGGGGATTACCGATGTTGTCCGTGGTATGGAATATCTGAGTTCGGCGCCGAAGTATAACCTTCTCTACGAATCTTTCGGCTGGAATATCCCGCGTTATATCCACTGTCCGCCGGTCATGAAGGATGAGCACAACAAGCTTTCCAAGCGTAACGGGGACGCCTCTTTCCAGGATCTGGTAGCCAAGGGATACCTTCCGGGTGCGATACTGAATTACATTGCCCTGCTGGGATGGGCGCCGGAAACCAACCAGGAACTGTATACCCTGGATGAACTGGTACAGGCATTCAATGTCAAGAGGATCAATACGTCCGGAGCAATCTTTGACCCGGTGAAACTGACATCGATCAACGGATTGTGGTTACGAAACATGTCTCTGGATGAATACTATGCGCTGGCGGAACCGTATATCGCGCAGGCTGTCAAGGGAAACTACGACCTGAAAAAGATTGCGGCAATCTGCCAGGTCAGAGCGAATACATTGAACGAGATCCCGGAGATGCTGGACTTCTTCGATGAATTCCCAAGTTATGACATCTCTCTGTATAACCATAAGAAGATGAAGACTAATCCTGAGATCGCCCTGCAGTCTCTGCAGGCAGCCAGAGCCCTTCTGGAAACTCTGGATTCCTGGAATCACGACACCCTTCATGATCGTCTGATGGAATTACCTGCACAGTTGGGTATGAAGAACGGGCAGCTTCTCTTCCCTCTTCGTCTGGCGATTACAGGCAAGCAGTCCACCCCCGGCGGCGCCATTGAGATCGCTGAGATCCTGGGCAAGGAAGAAACCCTGCGCAGACTGGATCTCTCCATACAGCAGCTGAAAGACGCACAATAAAAAAAGATACCGGAACCTGATCAGGTTCCGGTATTTTACTTTAGATCTGCGCGATTCCTGCGCGTACAGCTTCTTCCGCGACTTCTCTGGCCACTTCCTTGGCTACACGATGATCAAATACTCCGGGGATGATATAATCCTCATTCAGTTCTTCATCGGTTACCAGGGCAGCGATAGCCTTGGCTGCGGACAGTTTCATCTCCTCGGTAATCTCTCTGGCGCGTACATCCAGGGCTCCGCGGAACAATCCCGGGAAGACCAGAACGTTATTGATCTGGTTCGGGTAATCCGAACGTCCGGTACCGATGATTCTGGCGCCGCCTCTTT
This sequence comes from Solobacterium sp., assembly GCA_017430925.1. Taxonomy (GTDB): domain Bacteria; phylum Bacillota_I; class Bacilli_A; order Erysipelotrichales; family Erysipelotrichaceae; genus Bulleidia. The sequence goes on from JAFRMA010000030.1 coordinate 34,521, forward strand.
TGGCTTCTTCCGGCATGATTTCCGGTGTAGGATTGGCCATCGGGAAGACGATCGCGTCCTTGTTCATGGAGAAGATCATCTCAGCAGTAACAATACCTGGCGCAGATACACCGATGAAGACATCGGCACCTTTGAGTGCGTCCGCAATCGTACCATGCTGATCTTCCAGATTGGTGATTTCACAAAGATCCAGCTGTGCTTCATTCAGCGCTGTATCCCTGTTCAGGATACCTTTGCGGTCGCAGTATGTCAGATGCTTAACACCGTATTCCAGCAAGAGTTTACCGATTGCTGTACCGGCAGAACCGGCACCGCTGATGACAACCTTCACATCTTCTGCTTTCTTGTTTACAACTTTCAGGGCGTTGATCAACGCAGCCAGCAGGACAATTGCCGTACCATGCTGGTCATCGTGGAATACCGGAATATCCAGGATCTTCTTTAATCTGTCCTCAATTTCAAAACAGCGCGGCGCTGAGATATCTTCAAGATTGATACCGCCGAAGGAAGGCGCAATACGTACAATGGTTTCCACGATTTCATCGGTATCCTTGGTATCCAGACAGATCGGGAAAGCATCCACATCACCGAATTCCTTGAATAAGACACACTTCCCTTCCATGACCGGCATTCCGGCTTCCGGACCGATATCTCCAAGCCCGAGAACTGCTGTGCCATCGGTAACTACCGCCACCAGATTCCCTTTGGATGTATAGCGATAGACATCTTTCTTGTTGGCAGCAATCTTGCGGCATGGTTCCGCAACACCGGGTGTATATGCCGTACTGAGATCATCTCTTGTTTTTACCGGCACTTTGGAGATCACCTCGATCTTCCCTTGATGTTCTTCATGTAGTTTGAGAGCGAGTTCATTATAGTCCATACTGTTGTCCTCCGATACTTTACAACTTAAGTATACCCTTTTGTGGTTTAGAAGATAATACGTTTTACCTGATATCTATTTCTTTTTGTAGAAATAGTAACGGAGTCTGCGTCTGGCATGGCTGATAAACCAGGTTGCCTTCTTCCACTGCGCATATTTCTTTGCGTTGAATACAGCGTCGAATTCACCGAGGAATTCCAGATAATCACCGCCGAAACTCTTCTTGAAATCTGTCTGTCCGTAGTATTCATCCCTGGGATCCATCGAACCGGATATACCTTCAAAATCATATGTTTTGGCACCGAGCTTCTTCATCTCGGTAATGGCATGATCATGTAAGGCAAAAGCAGCCCGGAAATTCAGGAATGTCTTGGTTGTATACATATTCACATTCCAGACATTGTCTCCCTGCTTAATGATGAATTTCGCGCCGAGATCGTGTGTTTTCCCGTCATTCAGCGGGGATTCTTCTATTTCCTGAATCTCTTTCTTCAGCGCATCGATCTCCTTGTCGGTAACAGAGATCTTGTTTTCATCTTTCAGCAGTGTTCTGTACCCGGTAAGTTCCTGACATTTCTTCTTCAGCGAATTGACTGCCTCGGTGTAGTTACAGCGTACGACGTAGTAATGAACCGCATCCCCGTAACAATCCCACAGTTTGCGGAAATATGCCTCATCCTTGGGTTTAAATCCGAGTTTGGCAGATAACTCATCCTGGCTGTTTGTCAGCACGTATAACTGATCCGGTCCTTCTTCGGTCACCGTGACCAGGCGTTCTTCATTCTTTTTGTGATAGGTATTGTATCGCTTGATTTCCTTGCGGATCTTTTCTATCGGCTGATCCAGGTCAAGACGGTACGTAAACCGGCTCATCCAGTTCCCGCTGTACCCGTAGTTATAGCCAAGATGATCATAGCCGAGATCCTTCAGAATATCCGTAATATATTCATGGTTGAAACCATTCTCCCGGATCTTCCCGTTTTTCTCATGTTCTAGACGGGTGATATTCGGATCGATCCGCAGAAAGAAAGAACCCTTCTCCCTGGCATAATCCCCTAGTTTTTCCGCAAAGAAACGCACCAGTTCCTTATCTTCAATATCCAGGTTGAATCCGTATTGGATATAACTGAACTGACCGAAAGGTATCTTACATCGCTTATGCAACATGACTGCGGATGCGATTAGTTCTCCCTGTTCGTTCTCTACACCAAGCAGATCTCCTTTGCCGTACTCCGGAGCCTTGAAACGGATGAAAGGACTGGTCTTGGAATAGTGATTCAGAGCACTGGAGACCGCAAAATCATCAAAGCGGGCTTGTTCTACATTTGTAATAAACTTCATTTCCGACCTCTCAGTTTCGCTGCTGTCTTCAATGCCAGCGGATACAGACGATCAAACGCATAGTATACAGGACGGTCGATGACCATGTTAAACTCTCCGACATACTCTTCCACATCCATCAGCCAGTTGGATTTGAACAGGGTCAGACCATCGTCCAGAGTACCTTCGATCCCGCCGAAACTACAGTACTTTATGCCTTTCTCAACACACAGATCCAGACATGTCTTATACAACAGATAACTGCTGTACATCCGCAGATAATCCGGATGATTGCCCATATAGAAGAGTTCCATCAGCTTGTCGTTATAGCAGGCCATGATACCGCCGGTGATGACTTCGTCTTTCTGTTCACGTTGATAATCTACCTGTAACAGTCCTAATTCCTTGGTATCTGTTCCAGGGTCTGGTTGATCTCATTGCGTTTCTTTTTGGAAAGGTCTCCTTCCAGCAATGCCTGGTTCTCCGCAATACGTGTTTCCAGTTTGCTGATCTGTTCGGGAAAGTTCAGATACGCGACGATACAGATGCACCTGTCTCCGAAGACATCCATCATCTGACGGAAATAGTCTTCGTTACGCAGAGCGACTTTCTTGCGTACTTCGGTATAGTGCATGGCGGTGGCGAAATCGTGGAGGTATTCTCTGCCGGAACGAAGGATGATTCCCTTCTTTACTGCCGCGTTGATACACTTCCTGGTCCGGTGTTCCAGTTTCTTCTCATAGCCTTCTTCGACGATCATAGCCGCATTGAATCTCGGCTGGGTGCTTTCTTCGATCAGGGTGGTAAAGCCCTTGTGCCGGATCCCGTATTTCTTCAGTTTCTCGATCACATCCAGATTCTGCATTTCCCTATCCGTCCTGCGTTCACTGTACGGATACCTGCGGACCAGAATACACGGATCAAAGCGTACTGCGATACTATGCATCTTCTTCGCGTATGCACGCAGTGAAGTAAACATGTATTCCACCAGTTCTTCATCTTCATAATCCATGACCGGACCGCGCGGGATATACATCAGTGTCTTTCCCGGCAGTAACTTACGTACCAGGACCATCGCAGACGCGCATAAAACGTTATCTCGCTTGATTCCTACGAAAAACGGATTCCAGGTCGTATTCTTTAATTCTGCCCAGAGAGACGTCTGAAACAGCGAATTCTGGGATGATTGGATCACAAACGCATCATTCTGCGCAGGATCCAGGTTCTCTATAAATGTCAATTTACTCATATTCTTATCTTAGCACAAAAAAAGGGTAATGCCTTTCAGCTTACCCTCTTTCTATCTTTCCAGGTTTTCACCATTTGAAACAATAACTTCCTTGTACCAACAGAAACTATCTTTCCGGATCCTTCGCAAGTCCTTCAGATCCACACCTTCCCGGCAAACCGGAATTGTGCTATATGTGAAATGCTGAATGATAAAGCTCTGGTTTTTGATTCAATACACGTTCAAGCGCCACCCAACCCAGGTATTCCGGATGGTCTCCGGTCAGAGCTGTCATCTTTTCGATTGCCAAATAGTCATCAATCCGGACTATGTCCCACGCATGTATCACACGGCTGTCCCCTAAGCTTATGCCGCAATGTCCCCAGTTGACCGGGCCGCTTTCACCCGGACAAAGGCAGTCATAGAATACGAACGCGCCTCGTTCCGGAACTCCGCCCTGCAACGCGTCCTTGTACAACTCGCAGGATTCCTTTGCGGAATCTCCGCCGAATACTTCAACATTATTACTGATTTCAAGTGCGTCCTCAATGAACGAAAGGCACCAGCCGGCGTATTCCTTGCTGCCGAGTTTATCTTCTGCCCAGCTGATCATGTTTTCTGTGAATTCGTTCAACCATTCTACTCTGGAAATCATGGATACATGAGTTTTTCCGTTGATTTCATCCGGATATTCGCATACATAATGCATACCGATGGATTCTGCTGTTTTGATGGAAGGAACATTTGTGTATTTGCAGCAGGAGTATAGGGTTGGATAATCCGTATTACGGAATGCCCAGTTGCGGACTGCTTTTGCCGCCTCACTGGCATAGCCCTTTCGCTGAGAGTCATGGCGGATATGATAGCAGATTTCCGGCAGTGTCTTTCCGTTGATATTCTGCAGTGTCAGCCCGCAATCGCCGATCATCTCCCCGGATTCCTTCAGACAGACAGCCAACAGCCCAAAGCCGTCTTTCCGATAGCGTTTTATATTTCGTCCGATCCAATCCCTGACGTGCTGCCCATCGAAGGTGTAAGGATAATGCCACATAGTTTCCGGATCGCCAAGCACCCGGAACAACGCCTGAAAATCATCCGGTTTCATTTCCCGCAGTAATAATCTTTTTGTTTCCAAAGCCATTCGTTGTCTGCTTATACTATCAGTCATCCCGTCCGTACACCCGGATAAAATGCCGGCTGAATGCCTCCACTTGCTTTATTGCTTCCTCTGTTTTCTCAGGCTCTCGGTCACACAGATGAATAAGGGCAGAAATCGGAGCCGTATATGCAAAGGCAAGCATCTCAGGATCATCCTTCCTGAGCAGTCCCTTTTCCATCATGCCTGTAAATATCCGTGTAAACATCTCTGTAAGTCCGGTGAGGAAGTGCTTCGTTGCCAGTTCCCGCGCACGTACGTCCCGGTACTGCTCAAGTGTCAGCACCTTCCGCGTCATGATGATCTTCTCATCATGAACGGTGATGTTCACCATCTGCATGGTCAGTTGGATCAACGCCTCCAGCGAATCCGGTACAGGCGGCAGATGGTCTGCAGATCCGAAGTGGTCTGCATAATAAGCGATCATCTGATCCAGCAACGCATTCCAGATTGCTTCCTTGCTCTCATAGTGCTTATAGACCCCCGATTTGACAAGTCCGAGAGATGCACTCAGTTCACGGATATTTGTCCCTGCATAACCATTTTGTGAAAACATCTCCAGCGCCGCTTCCAGTATTCTATCTTTCGTGTCGTTCGCCATAATAACCTCCCTAAGAGCACAGTGA
>JAFRMA010000031.1 GCA_017430925.1 Solobacterium sp.
GAGATCATGAATGAATTTTATGAAAGATCCAAACTGAAAGACCGTCTGTAATTGAATCGTTACCAGTACAGCCGGAAACGGTCTGAAAATAGAACTATATCGGTTTACAGGTCTATTCCGCAGACATTTCCGGCACTGGTGAACAGCTGAATGATAAGAAAGTTGAATGTAAAAGCGATCTGATAAGGGGATTAAATGAGACTTTCTGAATTACAGCATCATGCTGAATTATTCCGAACGTTGCAAGCGATCAACAGAGAAATAGAGAGCCTGTATGATACCCGGCAAGCGATCCAATACGATCACCAGAGCGGAACGGGGAAGCGATCCGGGAAAGGATCAAGCCCCACAGAAAGAGCGGTTTTCAGAATTGAAGAGATCCGGGAAGAATCACATGAGATAGAACAGGAATATCTTAGTACCTTGGGAGATATAGACACATGGTTACAAGGTATTACAGATCACTATTTCAGGGCAATAATAAGAGCCAGGTTCCTATTATGCAAAGACTGGAAGACTATACAAAGGGAATGCGGGAACCATTCCGGGAGTACATCCGGCAGCTGCAGACAGTACCTGAAAAGGAACGCTGAAAGATATGGTCTTGTCTTGGATGATCCTAAAGACAGAGACTGAAGCACCGGGGAAGCCCTGCAGAGCGTGAAACCATGCGGAACGGTGAACGGATCCGGCACGATCAGAAACGCTGTACAGGGGCTAATATACGGCTATCACAGGAAGCGTTGCAGGAGTTATGCAGCACAGATCTAAACGCTGGAAGATACCCGGCAGGATCTGAACAGGCTTATCTATACAGATCCAAAACGGTACAATTTCAAAATATGCGATTCTGAGCCGTTCTAACCGTTTAATTATCGGAGATGATAACTTAACCATATCACCACAGAAAACGGCTAGAACGGGCTGAAAACCGCCTAAAACGTTAAATTACAGCTAATTAGTAGTTAAAAATTCTATTCTGAAAAGGAAAAACAGGAAAAGAGACAGAAAGAAAGGTGATTCAGACAAAGAATGAAAGACCAGAGAACAGAAAGAGAAGCCCTGAAGGATAACAGACCGCATGAAGGTATGTTATACTTGGAGACAGAAACGGGATCTGATGACATGGCGGGAAAGACCAGTGAAGCACAGAAAAAGGCGGTTATTAAATACAATAAAGCCAAAGTGAAACAGTTTAAAATGAATCTGAATAAAATACATGATGCAGATATCATTGATAAACTGGAAAGCGTATTGAACAAACAGGGATACGTTAAGCAGCTGATCCGTGAAGACATCCAGAAAGAAGATACAGAACAGGGCAAAGAATGAAAAAGCCCTGTTTTAATTTCCTTGTTGACATTCGTAAACGCTAAATGTACATTTATAAGTGTACAGGGATAGTACACAAGATACAGAAAGGAGTGATAACCGATAAAACAAGAGTTATCCCGCAGATATTCCGATCAGGTGCAAGCATGGAAACATAAAAAGGATCCGAGTTACTGCAATAACTAGGATCCGGCACCATTCCGAATATATCACACGTTGCAAGCATGATTTTTATATTGAAAGGTACCTTTATAATATCACAATTTATGGAAGTTGTATTGAAAGATGCGGATATAGACCGCATAGAACAGGACACATACAAGCTGATCACTGCAGCCCGTTGCTATGAGACATTAGTACAGAGCATGACGAAAGAAGGAATATTTCAGTACGATACTTTAGCAGCATATCATTTATCAAAAGTGATCACAGATATTTCAAACAGTATCCGCAGAACACTATACAGTGAAGATCCGTCGGATCAGGAGCCAGAGCGGATATGATGAACCGGGCAAGCTTCGGAAGCTGGGCAGTATCTGGAATGTATCTGTATATGTTCTGCAGAATGATCCTGTTCATATGCGGAATAGATCTGTAACAGATCCGGCAATGTTCGCACCATTGCCAAACGGATCCAGCCTGAAAGAGTATCGGTATAGATTAGACCCCACGAAAGAACCGATAAACGATAATTAGAGGAGATAAAGAAGATGAATAAAAGAGAATTGATCAATGAACTTTTTCACAGCCTGTATGATGCTTTTCGTGCCATGTCTGAAATCATGTCTGATATATATGCCTACAGAGAAGACATAGAAAATATATCTGATGAACAGATCCAGACAGCCATTGAAGCAGCGGAACGGATAAACGCAGATATTTATGTAATCTCTAAGCTGCTGGGTAAGAAATCCCCTAAATTCAATTTTGACCAGTTCAAAAAGTAAGTACCAGAGCCGGGAACCGTTACAGATCCCGGCTTACTTTTTCGGATCCAGGCGGGCATAATCCCGGTACTGGTGAACAATATTGGCACCGATCAGAGAGCCGATCAGGAAGCCGAAACGATGAAAGAGGACAGAAAGACCATGAAGAAAGAGAAGTATATAAGAGTTACCAAGAACGCAAGCGGTAACAAGATAATAAGAATCGAAATAAGCGCATACGATCAGACATATAGAAAAACGCTGAACCTGAAAGAATTTGTTTCTGAACGTGAAGCGATGGAAACAGCCAAACAGATCAGAAACGAAAAGTTAACAGAGATGCAGCGTGGCTATACCGTTAAAAACTTGAAGACAGTAGGAGCAATATACAATAGATCCTATGAGCTTATACCAGTCAGACAGAAGACCATAAAAAGACATAAATGTTTCTATGTGGCAATTAAACCGTATGAAGATACAAGGATTGAAAAAATAACTGCTGCAGATATACAAATGTGCATTAACCAGTACGCAAGAACGCACACAAAGAGACAGGTACGGGGATTGCTTGCAATATGGCGGAGAATCTACAGAACAGCTTTATTGTTAAATATCGCTATTCCAGACAGATCAGCACAGGTATTGATTCCGGAATGCATACCGGATCAGCCTAAAAAGAAAGAGATATCAGCTGCAGACCTTGAAACATTCCTTGAAGTACTGGAAAAGTACAATGCGAGAACAGATGAAGGTTTCTATAATTCCAAGTGCATCTATTACGCTATTCAGATTATGCGCTATTGCGGTCTGAGACCAGCTGAAACGCTTGCATTGACTAAGAACGATATCTTTATCAACCAGAGCGGAAACGGTTATATATCGATCAATAAAGCAGCGCACAGCACGCTTGATAGTATGCTTGAACTGGGAGCCACAAAAACAAAAAAATCTGTAAGAATGGTACCAATCCCGGCAGATCTAGCGCCGATCCTGAAAGAGTGCTTGAAATGGTCTAAACATGATCTAATCTTTGCAGACTATCACGGGAACCTGCAGAGCATAGATACTGTATCAGACTATGTACACAGAGTATCAAAGAAAGCCGGAGTACAGTTTAATCTGTATATGTTACGGCACCAGTTCAGTACAGATCTGTTTGCAAGTGGAACTAATCCGGCAGTGATCCGGGATCTTATGGGGCATACATCTTCTACCATGTCTCTAGATTATGCTGTAAGCAGTGAAGCGGAACGGATCCAGGCACTAGATAAAAGGAAGCTAAATTGATAAAATATATATGTCTCTTTGCTTCCGAAATTGTAAGCTGTTATCCATTTTGAAAAGGGAGAACCGCAATAATTAAGCGGTTCTTTTCCTTTTCTGCTCAAAAATCCGCCCAAGATAAAGAAAACGGCATAATATAGCCGTTTTTCCTATAATATATGGCGTGCCCGAGGGGATTCGAACCCCTGACCCCCAGCTTCGGAGGCTGGTACTCTATCCAGCTGAGCTACGGGCACAGTGCCTAATAATATTATCACACCTTGAAAGGATAAGAAAGAAATCATTGGCTTAAAGTGGTATGATTGAGCCATGACATATGATATTACAAATCTGCGGGTGATCGCTGTTGACGCTGACGGCACGATCCTGCCCCATGGCCGCGAAGAAATCAGCGAAAGAACCAGAGAAGCATTTGCGAAAGCTTCCGCAAAAGGGTATGAGATCTTTGTCAATACCGGCAGACACTATACATTCATTCCGGACTCGTTCTTTACGGATATACCGATCGAGTATATCGGCACGGTCAATGGTGCTGCTTTGGTAAAGCGTGACGGTACTGTACTCACGGCCAGAGAGATCAGTGAGAATGATATGAACAGGATCACGGCGTACTGCGAGGAGAAGGGACTGGGTCTTGGCTTCAAGTTCAGGGACAGTCTCGTGACATATGCGCATCACCAGAGATTCATGGACGGATATCTGGTCGGTGAGGAACAGAAGGGGTATCTGATCAAGAACGGCTGTGATCATACACACCATAAGACATACGGATATCCTCTTGGTACATTTATCATCGCTGATGAAGAGGACTTCAGACCCCTGCAGGAAGCTTTTCCGGAGTTTACGCTGGCACATTCATCCAAACCCGGATTTGACCTGTTCAAAACAGAAGTAAATAAAGTGCTTACGGCAGAAGACTACCTGAAGATCAAGGGATATACGTGGGAGAATATGATTGCCTTCGGAGATGCCGGCAATGATATTCCTTTCCTGCAGAAGGCTGCGATCGGTGTAGCAATGGGAAACGGACAGGACGGAATCAAGGAAGCTGCAGATATCATCGCCCCCTCGATCAGTGAAGACGGGGTGGCATATACGCTTGAAAAACTGGGTATAGTATAATACTGACGGAGGTAACAGGAATGGAGATCAACAGTAATACAAAGATGGGGGAAGTGCTGAAGGCATATCCCTGGCTCATTGAGGAGGCAGTTAAGATCGATGAAAGACTGTCCATACTCAATTCACCGATCACCAGAGCGATGATCAAAAACATGACAGTTACGGATCTGTGCAAAAAAGCCCACATCGATGAGATGCAGGCAATTGAGACAGTTAAGCAGATCATCGCCGGACACGAAGAGGCTCAGAACTCGTAGTTTTCTTCGATGTTCTTCTTCTGCTGATCATGCATGATCACAGGATCCCTGAGTTTATACGCCATGCGTCCGGGGATCTCGGAATAGCAGTCTGACGCAAACATCACGTAGTTGCAGGTGTGGCTCTCATACAGCGGATTATCAGCCCTGACTAACAGGATATGTTCAAATACCTGCGCAAATGTAGCCAGGGTATTCTGCAGGAAGCGGGACCCCTCAAAGCGGTAGAAACCGGGAAGATTGGCAACCAGAACGCCGTCTTCCTTTAATTTTGTCTTGATTAGCTTTGCGGCTTCGAGCGTATACAGCGATACCTCCGGCATGACACCGGTATAGGCATCGTTGATGATCACGTCATATTTCCTGTCGGTATTGGCAATGTAATGCCTGCCATCATCGATGAAGGTATGCAGACGCTTCTCTTCGGGATCATACTTCGCCAATACTTCATCAAGGTAGAAGAACTGCCTGGCGCTCTTCTCGGCATTGGGATCGATCTCCACAACATCCATGGAGATATCCTCATAGTGGGAGAGTATGTACTTCGGATAGGAGTATCCGCCGCCGCCGATCATCAGCACATCATAGATATCCAGAGGAAGTGCAAACATCAGGTTGAACTTCTTCATATACTCGAAGATCAGTTCCGTGCGCAGATCCGGTTCCAGATATGTGGCAGAATGCCATCCATCTTCATTTTCGTATACCCGGATACGGTGTCCGTCAACGTATTCTGTCTCATAGATCAGAACATCCGGGAGTTCTTTCTGTGTATTCATGTGTATATCATAGCACGGATTCGCATCTGCTTTTGAGTGTACTTCAAATATCATTTCCCCGTGAAATCAGTTAAAATATAACTAATGAGAAGGGCAATGATCACACCGGAGCAGCTGTGCGGGAAGGTTCAGGAGATATATCATCGCAAAGGAAAAGCAGTGATTGCGATAGACGGACGCTGCGGTGCCGGCAAGTCTACGCTTGGTGCCTGGCTGGCTGAACAGTGTCACGCAAGACTGTTCCACATGGATGATTTTTATCTGCAGGCGCATCAGCGTACACCGGAGCGGTATGCGGAACCGGGCGGGAATGTCGACCGGGAACGTTTCACGGCAGAAGTCCTGGAACATCTCGATGACCCGGAAGGGCTGACATACCATCTGTTTGAGCATAAGGGATTTACCCTTGGCAAAGCTGTACATGTCAACAGGACAGACATTACGGTAATCGAGGGATCCTACAGTATGCGTCCGGAACTGACACCGTATTACGATCTGACGGTCTTTCTGGATATCGATCCGGCAGAACAGCTGGAAAGGATCCGCAGACGCAACGGGGAAGAGATGCTGCAGATGTTCATACAGCGCTGGATCCCGCTGGAAGAGAAATACTTCCGGGATCTGGACGTCATGAACAGATGTGATCATATCATGATCATCAACGGATCTTTGGAGGGATCCGCAGAAAAAAGGAGGACATCGGAAATGACTCAGCTGACAGAAGAATTTGTCACAACACTCCCTAAACTGGGATTCGGCCTTATGCGTCTTCCCAGACTCGAAGACGGCAAAACAATCGATGTAGAACAGACAAAACAGATGGTAGATGCTTTCCTCGCTGCCGGTATGAAGTACTTTGATACAGCGTTTGTCTATGAAGGCTCTGAAGACGCATGCCGTCAGGCTCTGGTAGAACGCTATCCCAGAGAGTCTTACTATCTGGCTACCAAGCTGAATGCAGGTATGCCAGGTCTGACTGAGGAAACAGCCAGGCAGGAATTCTATACCAGCCTGGAGCGTACAGGTGCGCAGTACTTTGACTTCTATCTGCTTCATGCCATCGGCAAGGGTAATATCGATAAGTACAATAACTGGGATATCTGGGGCTTTGCACAGGAACAGAAGGCAAAGGGACTGATCAAGCATGTCGGCTTCTCTTTCCATGATTCGGCAGAGATGCTCGATGAAGTCCTGACAGCACATCCGGAAGCGGAATTTGTCCAGCTGCAGATCAACTATGCGGACTGGGAGAGCAACTCCGTACAGTCAAGACTCTGCTATGAAGTATGCCGTAAGCACAACAAACCGGTCGTTGTCATGGAGCCTGTCAAGGGCGGTATGCTTTCCAATCCTCCGAAAGCTGTGAAAGAGATCTTTGAAGCTGCCGATGCCAATGCATCACCGGCTTCCTGGGCGATCCGCTATGTGGCTTCAAAGCCCGGTATCATGGTCGTTCTCAGCGGTATGAGCAATCTTGCACAGATGGAAGATAATCTGTCTTATATGAAGGATTTCAAGCCTTTGAGCGAAGCTGAAGCAGATACCGTGAAAAAGGCACAGGAAGCTCTGGCCAGTATTCCTTCGATCCCGTGTACGGATGCCGGTACTGCGTAGCAGGATGCCCGATGCAGATCAACATTCCGAGTATCTTCTCTGCAATGAATACAAATCTTGTCTTCCAGAACAAGGAGAGAGCACAGGGCAGTTATGACATGGCTACCAGAGGTGACCATGGCAAAGCTTCCGCATGTATCAAGTGCGGTGCCTGTGAGGCCCAGTGTCCTCAGCACCTGCAGATCCGTGACCTGCTTGAACAGGCTGCGGAGATGTTCGGCGAATAACATGAAAAAAACTCTGGGGCTGATCCTCAGAGTTTTTATAGTGTGCCGGGCATGGCGCATATCTCGGAGGTTGAAACGTACCTCCAGCCAAGGGCGGTAACCCCTAAGACTTAGCCAAATTCAAGGGTGTCCATCGTGAGGTGGAATCTGAAGGAAGAATAAGACAAACTGCTGACCCGAGGGTCACGAACCTCAATTGAGGCAGGTCATATGGATAAGCGCACTATACAACGCGAAGTCCGAATAGTTACCGGATATGACAGGTAATGAGGAGGGCAGATGGCAGGAAAGATAAGTGTCTTACCCCGGGAGGTCTCATCAGCGAAA
>JAFRMA010000032.1 GCA_017430925.1 Solobacterium sp.
ACCTTCTTCACTCAGGACGGTTTCCTCTTCTTCCGTGATTGTCTCTGCTGAATACTCCGGTTCTTCTTCCGGTTCTTCGGCATGAACGATCGTTGAAATACCGGACAGTGATGTTTGTAACGCCAAAACCACAGCCAGTATCTGCTTCAATAGCTTGCTCATGTTTTCAGCCTCCTTCAGTGCTCATGCATGATGCTTGTGTCAAATGATATCGTTGGTGATTCAATTACTCTAAGTATATCGTAAAAGCACCTGTCAATTGTGATGAATCTGGCATTATGTTACAAAAACGCTTACTTTGTATACATTTGAGAAAAGCACCTGCGCAGAAGTGCAGATGCATTTGCTTTGTTATGAATTATGGATTAACGCGACAAGAAAAGACTGATCCGTTTCTTTACCAGATCAGTCTATTCCTGTTGGTTTTATCAGGCTTTATGTTGGTGTACTATAACCTCCAGCACAGTCCTGTAACTCTGATTTATGTGTGTTTCTCTGGTTAATCAACCCCACATCGGTATTGTACCGGGGAGATCCGGAGAAACATAGAACTTCATCTTGAATCCGTAATAATTGAATGTCTTGTTGCCGCTCTGAGGCTGGCCCTTCTTAAACCACATCGCCATTCCTTTGCCGATATTCGCAAAGTATACGCCATTCAGAGGCTTACCGGTTTCCGCATTGTAGAATCCGAGGATCTTGTTTCCATTGTACTTAATCGTTGCAAGGATCTCTTTCGGTTCTCCGATTCCAATATTATTCACATCCTGCATTTCGACTTCAATTGATCCGGAACCGACAACGCTCGGGATGGCATTACTGAAGTACGTTGACTTGCCTGCCTTGAATATCGGCGCGATCAGATCCAGCACGACACCCTGCTTATTGGTGGTAAACTCACCGGAAGCTTGTGATCCGAAATACGTATTGGAACCGAAGAAGACTTGCCCGTATCGTTTTGTATTCGTTGCGACAGAACCGTCCTGATCAAGCATAACATAGAGACCTGTCTCGTAACAGCTGGCAATCCACGCCAGTTCCTTCAAATTTTTCTGTTCCGATGCCGGAAGACTTGACCAATCGCTGATCTCAACGATTCCGCCTTGCTGGTCATAAACCAGTCCTTCCTGCATGACATAGTACTTCTTGCCGGTCTTGACCAGAGAGAGACCTGTACCAGCTACGACTTTTGTACCGTCTTTACCGACGTTCAGGGAATACTTACCATAAGTACTGTCTCCTTCATACGTGAAGTCTGCAGTTACACCTGTCATCGGCAGACCCTTGCTGTCCAAAACATAACCGTTCAAACCAGCCGTGACATAACTTCTGCACAGATCGTCATCACTGTAATCCCACAGTCCGAAGCTGACACTTTCGCCCGCCGCCGGAGTATTTGTGCCTGCATAGACGATCTTGGACAGAGAACCATCTTTGTTCCAGATCGCTGTCAGGTTCTTGTAGTTCGTACTTCCGGTCATGACATATGCGGTTTTACCCCATTCCTCCTGCATGTACGTAGGCAGGATGACTGGCGTTGTATTTCCGCTTAAAGCAGGTGTTTCCTGTTCGCCGTGCTCACCATAGTAATACCACTTCTTGCCTGTCTTACGCAGAGCATTGGTAACCTTCAGTCCTGTAACTGTATCGAAGTAATAGAACTTACCATCGATCTTCTTTCTTCCTGTAGCCAGAACACCATTTTTCAGGACGTAAGAATTCTTATTGCCGTCTGACCAGTGCGGCTTGCCTGTAGTTACTACACCGTCCTCACCTACTTCACTGAGTTTCTTTCCGATCTTTGTATTCTCATCATGGATCAAAGCACCGTCAGAGGTGAAGTACAGTTTCTTCAAAGAAGATGTTGTATTGACTCTCTTGGCATTATTCTGGAAGTTTCCTTCTTCACCAAGCGAGATCTTCCCGTTGAATACGGCAGGTGTGAGCACCTTGGCAGAACTGGTCACAGCTGCACCGGTCTTGTCATCGAAGTACATATATACATCGTCCAGGAGTACGAAATCCCCCGGAAGCTCAATAATGGCACTATAAATATCAAGTGCAATCGCATGTTCAAAATGTACCCAGCCGGTGACCACATTACCGTTCTGATCAAAGAAATATGTCTTTCCGTTGATCTGGTACAGCATGTTCCGGTTGATTCCGTAAACATTTTCTGTACGGCCCGGAATCGTAAGCGCATAACCGATGTTTTGAACACTGATCGTCGCAATATACTTGATGGTATTGCCGTGCTTAACTAATCCGGTTTTGATTGAACCGTCTTTGTTCAGGTAAATCGGTGAATCATCGCCTCCGAACCAGCCGGTTTTGAATGTCTGCTCTCCGGAATAAGGGATTTTCGTCTTACCCGGAATCACAAAGCCAAGATAATTGCCTGAAGTTCTGATGCATAACCATGCCTTCTTCTTGGCCAGCATAGAATAGTAACTGTTACCGTTTTCGTCCCTGTACACTTCCGGGCAGCTGCTTAAAGCAAATCCATAATCCGTAAACCAGACGTTGAATGTGCCGTTAGCTTCCGTAGTAACCGTTTTGAACGTATTCTTAATCAGTACACCGTTCTTATCCGCCATGACATATTGAGTACCATAGTTTTCAAAATATGCCTGTACCGGATAAGTACTGTTCTTTTGGACTTCACCTGTATCATCAACGATATAGTTCTTTCCCTTAACTGTTACAGCCAGATACGGGTAAGAAGTACGATTGATCACAATATTCCCGTATTCATCCACAGCATACGTGTGGGAAGATGCGCCTGGATACTGGCTTAGTTTAACTGTTACTACCGCATTTACGGCCAGGTTGCCCTTGGCATCCAGCATGGCGATCATATCACCGGAAGCATTGTAAATCATCAGGGATGTCAGTTTCTTGCCGTCCGCACTGTGATAGGTATAACCCTGTTCAGGCTTCTTCGCATTCTTAAGCTTTGTGTATACCACAGCAGGAGATGGATTGGCATCCAGATATCTCAGATCAGACGGATATAACGCATCGGTAACCAAAAGACCATGACTATCAAAGTAATATACCTTTCCTTTGTATAAAGCCCATCCGTCCCTTCTAAGCTTACCGTCTTCATCTGCATACACATAATATCTGTCATACTTGTTTACGTTATACTTAGCGATCTTGACCAGTTTGTCATAGACAATTGCGCCGTCCGCATCGATAACATATGCCTGGCTGTAATCTCCGTACGGAACATACATTGCGTACTTCTCCGGGAATTTTCCGTCACCGAAGTAGAAGCAGTTCAGCAGTTGTACGGCATAGTAATCCCCTCCCCAGTACTGAGGTGCGTATGTTTCTGTGGAAAGATAATGTTTTGTGCCTACGGTGAATGTACCGCGCTGCATTGCGCCGTGATCGTTGGGATCAAAGTACATCTTTTCATGAGCACCCTTTTTGGTCGTATTCCAGGTGTATTTAGCGGTCTTGCTGTCAAAGTGGAGATACATCCATCCGGTATAGAACGCGCCGTTCTTCACCCAGAAATACTTATCCGGGCCGGACGGCATGAACACGCGGTACAAGCCATCTGCGGTATCAAACGTTTGTGTCGCGCCTGAATCGACATGGATGCCTTCAGGTTTACCGTAGTTATTCACATAGACATATCCCTTGCCGGAGCGTGCGGGAACGAATTCGCTCGTTACAGGGTAACCGAACGACGGATCCATGTAGAGCCATCCGTCTGTGTTCGTATTCACCCAGCCGGTCTGGATCTCGCCTTTCGCGTTGACATACGCCTCATACGGACCTTCGAATTCATAAGCAAGCGTTTCATGTTCAACGGAGATCCATCCTTCTGTCAGTTGTCCGCTTTCTGTGTGTACTTTAAGTCCGTTGCCGGCATTGAACGCATATAGTTTACCGTCGATCTTTACGACTGTATCCGGAAGACTGTTCCACGGATCACCGGTAACGAGTTTCTTTGTCTTGGGATCTGCATAATAAATCAGCTGATTCGCAGGATCTGTGTACCCGTTGAATACATTCTTGCCATAGACATAGGAGTCTGTCGTTATGTCATAACGGAGCCATCCGGCTACCGGCTTACCATTGACAAAATACTGACTGTCTTTGCCGACAGCGCCAGCCAGGTTATTGCTGATACCGTTCACATTAATCTTTACTGACGCTGTCTTGCCGATCGGCGTAGAAACATTTACCGTGTATGTACCAGGTTGTTCTGCATGAACAATTACACTTGCCGAACCAAACCCGTTTCCATTATCACTAAATCTTGGCTGATCTTCCATAAGGGCGTTAGTAGTTGTACTGCCGTATTTTATACCAGGGGTATACCACCCTTCCTCGCTTTGTTTTGCTTGATAAAGGGTCAGGCCGCTACTTTCAGAAACAGTAAAGTATACCGGCATATTATTTAATCTATATTCCGGGTTTTCGATATTGAAGAGTACCAGTTCATAATGATCATCTTCCGCCTGTTTTCCTATTGTCCAGTTAAACGGAGAATGCCATACTTCATCTTTGGTAATTACTCCGGCAGCGGATTTGCCACCTTCATATTTCATTAGATAAACCAGAGCAGTGGCTTCAGGTAATTCGGGATATGCAACACTTGTCGCTGTAATTGTAACAACCGTAGGCCCTCCCGATGAGGATGGTAGGTTCACAACTGTAACCTTACCGTTCGCATCCACCTGAACGAGTTTAGGATTACTGGACGTATACTTCACACGGCGGTCAATCCCCTCATATTCCGTGCCGGTACTGGTTAATGGTTCAAACTTCGTTTCCAGTTGTGCGGTCGCTCCTTTATAATATAAAGTCGTTGCTGGGGCTTCTACGAATTTGATAGCCATACTTGTTGGAACAAATTCCGACATGATATCCACATGGGTGGTATTGCTGCTCGCAAAAATGTATCCGCCCGTTACCGCACCGGTATCTCTCACCTGGTAGGAAAGATCAAAACTACCGTAAGGATAATCTTCATATGTACCGGCATTGTCATAAGCAGTTTTATCTCCCAGTCTCACACGGAAAATATTATCGTCCGCATAAGTTTTTATCTTTGCCAGGTTCAGACCGGGGTCATCTTCATTTACTTTCAGCAGGACAAAATAATCGTTTAAGCCTGGATTGACATCGTAGTTTTTAGAGACGATATCTGTAAGATCAATATCGATATATCCATACTCAGAGCCCTTGAAGGATCCTGTTCCGACCACTTTCGGCGCGTCAAAGACAACCAGTTCATAGTGGTTACCGGAAATATAGAAATCACCAGACTCATCATAATAGGCAATATGCAATTCATACTGTCCTGCCGGAATATCAAACTGTACCTCGCGTGAATTTGTTCCCGCAAAAGATTCGTTCCGGTTAAGGAACCAAGTAACGTCATCATCATTGATCGCAACGATATATGAGATTGCGGATATATCCTGTTCACACGTAAAAGTATATTTATTGCCAGAAACTGAAATACCTGTAAATTTAAAATCTATGGTTGTTCCCCTTGGCGTGATCTTCAACTGGAATGGTTCACTCTCATCCCACTCAAGAAGCTCTTCCGGTTCTTCCCACGGGTCTTCGATTCCCGCTGGTTCCTCAGGTTCTTCTGGTTCCGTGGCTTCCGGTTCTTCGGGTTCCTCAGGTTCTTCCGTGATCTCCGGTTCTTCTGTTTCTTCCGGTTCTGTAACTTCCGGAACCTCCGTCTCTTCCGGTTCGGTGACTTCGGGAGTTTCCGTTTCTTCCGGTTCCTCTTCCACTTCCGTAACTTCTGGTTCTTCCTCTTCCTGTTCAATTACGATGACGTTCTCTTCGTCACCTGTTTCTTCCAGGACGGTTTCCTCCTCTTCGTCAGCGACTGTCTCTGCCGTATATTCCGGTTCTTCTTCCGGCTCTTCGGCATGAACGATCGTTGAAATGCCGGACAGTGTTGTCTGGAATGCCAGAGCCACAGCCAGCAATTGCTTCAATAGTTTGCTCATGTTTTCAGCCTCCTTCAATGCTTGTGCATGTGCTTGTAGTAAATGATATTTGTTGGTAATTCAATTACTTTAAGTATATCCCAAAATACCGTGTTATGGGAGGTGATACGCAAATTTCCGTACACTTCTGCAGAAGAAAAGCACCTGTATTTCTACAAGTGCTTTACTCTTGTTTGTATATATGATCAGAATCTTTCAGGCAAACTAATCCTCATAGTTCGGGAATATACCAGCCAGGTTCGGATGGATGTAGAACTTAGCCTTAAACCCGAAGTAATTATACGTCTGATTACCCGTCTGAGGCTTACCGTTCTTCATCCACATCACGTACGTTTTACTGTAAGGTATCATGTATATACCGTTGAGTGCCTTGCCTGTTTCCGCATCATAGAAACCGAGGATCTTGTTTCCGTCACCCTTGACTGTTGTATATACATAAGTCGGATCGCTGTCAGGCATTATTTTATACAACGGGAACATGGTTTCCCATTTGCCGGTGAGATCTGTTTCTGCAGCAGCGCTGACATAGCAATTCTTTCCCACACAGAAGAACGGTGCGCAGAGATCCAGGATAATTCCCTGACTGTTTGTGGTGAACATGCCGGAAACCGTAGAATTGAACATACCGCTGGACCCGATATATACCGTGCCGTATCTTGTTGTATTTGTGACAACACTGCCGTCCGCATTCACAAAGACATAGAGTCCGCTGCCGATCGCATATGCGCTCTTTGCCAGTTCATCCAGAGACTTGCGCTCAGATTTCGGAAGCGCTGACCAGTCGTAGATCTGTATGATCTGATCCTGACGCGTATACAGAATTCCCTGATGCATGACATAGTACTTCTTGCCGATCTTGACCAGAGAGAGATCATATCCGGCAAAGACCTTGGAACCATCTTTATTGACATTGAGAGTATACGTATCGAAACTGGAGTCTTCAATGTAATGCAGTCCGGTAACCACTCCGGTCATCGGCAGACCCTTGCTGTCCAGGACATAACCGTTCAGACCGGCCATGATATAACTTCTTGACACATCATCATCCCAGAAGTTCCAAGGACCGAAGCTGACGCTCTCTCCTGCTGCAGGTGTGTTTGTACCGCTGTATACGATCTTTGCCAGTGAACCGTCTTTGTTCCAGACCGCGGTCAGGTCTTTTCCGTTTATACTTCCAAAATAGACATAAACCACTTCACCCCACGCGAGCTGCATGTATTCCGGAAGGATAACGTCTCTGGAACCATCAAGTACAGGTGTCTCCTGTTTACCGAATTCGTTGTAGTAGTACCACTTATTGCCGGACTTACGCAGTGCGTTGGTGACCTTGTAGCCTGTCACAGGATCGAAGTAGTAGTATACACCGTCGATCTTCTTTCTGCCGGTTGCCAAGGTACCGTTCTTGAGGACATACATGTCTTTGTTGGCATCTGCCCAATGATCCTTGCCGGTAGTAACGGTTCCGTCAGCGCCTACATCTGTCAGTTTCTTGCCTACTTTGGTCTGCTGATCACGGATCAGTACACCATTGGAATCGAAGTTCAGTGTACTCTGTGTAGATGTGGTATTCACTCTCTTCGCGTTGTTGGACAGGTATTGTTCTTCCTCACCAAGAGAGATCTGCCCGTTAAACAATGCCGGTGTGAGTACTTTTTTCTTGCCGGTTGCCGCAGCACCTGTCTTCGGATCAAAGTACATGTACGCGTCATACAGTTTGGTGCAGTTCATCGATCCCATAAACCAATAACTGTCAGGATCAGTGATCGCCGCACGATCGAAGTGTACCCATCCGGTAATCATCGCGCCGGTCTGATCAAAGCAATAGATCTTTCCGCCGATCTTGAACAATGTGTTGTAATTGTCGTATCCGATCTCCATGGGATAGCCGTCGACTGCCCAGGTGAACCCGACGCTGGAAACATGAATATATCTTGTATCTCCGCCGCGCTTCACAAATCCGGTCTTGATGGAACCATCTTTGTTTATGTAGATCGGAGAATCACTGTTTCCGAACCAGCCGGTAGTAAAGACTTCCGACCATCCCGGTCTGTTTGTTTTACCGGGAACCACAAACATCAGATAATCCGGTCCTGTAAAGCAGAGGTACGGCTTCTTATTCAGGTTTATCGCGTAGTAATCTGCGTTACCGTCATGGTAGAGCCATCCTTCGGTATATTGCGCGATATACCCCTTTTCATCAAACCAGACTTTATATGTACCGTGGGTACCGTCACTAAGTGTCTTGAACGTTTTCTTGACCAGTACGCCGTTCTTATCTGCCATGACGATGACATTCGTACCGCCGTCTTCTGTTACCGCAGGAACCGGTTCCGTACTGTTCTTCAGTACACGTCCGTAAAGATCAACAATATATTTCTTTCCCTTAACGGTGATGATCTGAGCCTCACTGGAGCTTGCAGACTTCACGACTTCACCGTTTTGATCCGCAATATACGTAGAGGTAACAGCGCCGTTAGTGAATGAAGACCTGACTGTCGCCATACCGCTGACGACCAGGTTACCCTTGGCATCCACCATACAGTTTTTGTTGCCATAAGAGTCATGCAACAACAGAGATGTCAGTTTCTGACCTCCAAATGTGCAGTATACATATCCCTCTTCCGGTTTCTTTGGATTCTTCAGCGTGTAAAATACGTTCTGATCATTATCGTATTCGTCAACATAGTACCATTCCGTCGGGGACATCGCCAGCGTATCCAACCAGCCGCTGGAGTCAAAGTAATATCTCTTCCCGTTCACGGTCATCCATGTGTCTGTTACAGGATATCCGCTTCCGTCCGCATAGACATACTTCGTGTAATACACACCGGTCATCTCTATAGCGATCTTCACCAGTTTGTTTTCGACGATAGCGCCGTTCGCATCAACGATTCTACCGTTATACTTCATGTACTTCTCCGGATAGTTCCGTCCGTAATACAGACCTTTTATCGTCTTAACGGTATAGTAATAATCGTACTCATCCGCATAGAAAGCAGAATACATTGTAATATCGGAATAGTACATTTTCCCGCCGACCATAAAGGTTCCCAGTTCCATCGCACCGTAATCATTCGGGTCAAAGTACATCTTTTCCAGAACATTCTTACTATTGGTATCCCAGTAGAGATTATGATTTTTATCCTCGTGGAGATACATCCATCCGGTATAGAAAGCACCATCCTTTACCCAGTAATATTTGCCGAGTTCTACGATCCTGTACAGACCATCCCCGTCAGTTATACGCTGTGTAGGCTTTCCGGGAGCCACAAGGATTCCGTATGTCTCATATCCGTTGTAATCCACATAGGTCATTCCCTTACCGTTACGTGCAGGAACAAATGATTTACCAACTTTATATCCGAAGTCAGGATTGAAGTAGTACCATCCTTCGGCTGTAAGCTGCCAGCCCGTCAGTATTTCGCCTGTCCTGGATACATAAGCCTTATAGTTTTCATCGAGTTGATCGAGGTAAATGTACGAATCGGTCCAGCCTTCATCTGCTTTTCCATCATAAGATGAATGAAGCATCAGTTCTCCCTGGCAATCAAACGCGTACAGTTTCTTGTCGATCTTCCGGACAGTACTTGATCCGCTGTATATATCACCGGTCGTGACCTTTCCCGTGGAAGGATCACAGTAATAGATTCCCTGATGAGACGGCCAGATATCTCCTTTGAACACATCTTTGCCGAATACATTCGTATCCGTATTGGAGTCGTATCTGACCCATCCTTTGGTTATCTTTCCGTTGACATAGTAATGACTGTCCTTGGAGGGATTACCTGCACCGGGGCTGTTGTCAAATCCGTCAACGTTGATCGTTACGGACGCGGTTTTCCCGATCGGTGTCGTCGCATTGATCTTGTATGTACCGCCTTCGCCGCACATCACATAGAAATGGGCCGTACCATCGGATCCTATCTGAAGACTACCTTCATATGGATAATCGAAAGGTGTGGACGGATCTTTATAAAGTTTTAACCCTTTTCCCGTAACATTGAATACGACATCCATGGTTGCGAATTCTTCGCCCATACGGAAAACCACTTCTTCCATATGACTGTGATCTATCTGTTTCCCGATCGACCAGTTGTATGTGGAGAGTTCTTTTCCGTCAGCCAGGACTTTCATCTCTGCAGGTCCTGTAGGCATGGAGAAAACATAGACATAATGGATTTCCTGTACTGAGGGATCAGCCACACTGGTAACGGTGATCTTCACCCGTACAGGGCTTTTATCTGCCGGAGGCAGACCCACGCAGGTAAGCGTACCGTTGGCATCCACCTTGACATACTTTGTATTATTGGACTGGAAGGTTACTCTACGGTCCATGTCATTTTTATTATACTGATAATCAAATCCGTATACCATGTGTGCCGTCTGTCCCTTGTAATACATTCCTCCGTACGGAAGATCATCGTTGACCCACATGACAACAGGCGTCAGCTCCTGCGTGATATCCACATGCGTGGTTGTACTGCTCGCAAAGATATATCCGTTCTTTACCGTACCGCTTCCTCTTGCGACAAACCGGAGGTCAAAATTACCGTAAGGGTAATTTTCATAATATCCCTGTCCGCCGTAGGAATTCGGATTGCCCAGTTCTATTCTGAAGACACCGTCATGCTGGTTATATTTCAGGAATTTCAGTGTATTGGCGTCATAGATCGGCTCATCGTTTGAGATACTCAGGAGGATATAGTCATAATCCAGTCCTGCGTTTATATCGTAATTTCCGCCCAGAATCGCGTATGCATCGAGATCGATATACGCGTACTTCCCGTCTTCATAGCCATGGAAGTTTCCTGTACCTACCACTTTCGGCGCCGGCAGAACGACCAGCGTATAGTAGTCAGTGGATACGTACAGATCACCGAACAGGAACCACGCAAGACGCAGTTCATATTCTCCTGCAGGAATATTGCAGAAAATATCGGAGGTATAACTTCCGGTAGATGAGCTGTCATCGCGGTCCAGGAACCAGACGACATCATCCTTGATTGCGACGATGTAGGACCGGAAAGGGATGCTCTTCGTATAACTGATGGTAAAAGAACCGTCATCCAGATAGCTGTCATACTGAGCATCGTTGATGGTCATATCACCAGACATGCCTTCCGGTGTGATCTGCATCTGGAATGGTTCGCTGTCATCCAGCTCCAGTAATTCTTCAGGTTCTTCCCAAGGCTCTTCTTCCGCAGGCGCAGGCTCTTCTGTTTCCTCAGGTTCTTCCTCAGGTTCTTCCGTCTCCTCAGGCTCCGTCACTTCGGGAACCTCTGTTTCCTCAGGTTCTTCCGTGATCTCCGGCTCCTCTGTTTCTTCCGGTTCTGTTACTTCCGGAACCTCCGTCTCTTCTGGTTCAGAGACTTCGGGAGTTTCCGTTTCTTCCGGTTCCTCTTCCACTTCAGGAACTTCGGTTTCCTCCGGCTCTTCTTCCTGTTCAAGAACGATGATATTTTCTTCTTCGTTCTCTTCCGTCAGGACGGTTTCCTCTTCTCCCGTTATCGTTTCTGCCGTATAT
>JAFRMA010000033.1 GCA_017430925.1 Solobacterium sp.
ACATGATCCTGAAGCTGAATGAGATCGGCGGCAGAAACGGTATCGGTCTGCTGGATATCGTGGAGAACCGTCTGGTCGGGATGAAGAGCAGGGGCGTCTATGAAACTCCGGGCGGAACCATCCTGTACGAAGCACACAAATACCTGGAAAGCATCACCCTGGATAAGATGACCGCGCACAAGAAAGAAGAACTGGCATTGACCTTTGCGGAACTGGTATACAACGGACAGTGGTTTACACCTCTGCGTGAAGCGTTATCTGCCTTCTTTGACAAGACCCAGGAACCTGTAACAGGAACCGTGAAACTGAAGCTGTATAAGGGCAATATGATCAAGGCCGGTGTATGGAGTGAGAACTCCCTGTACAATACAGAACTCGCGTCTTTCGGTGAATCCGACTATGACCAGACAGACTCCCAGGGTTTCATCAACCTCTATGGTCTGCCGATCAAGGTTCAGGCAATGCTGGACAAGAAGAACAGAAAGTAGAAACCTATGGCAAAACTTTGGAGCGGAAGAACATCCGGCGCAACCAGTAAGATCGCAGATGAATTTGATTCATCGATTCCTTTTGATTCCCGGATGTATAAAGAGGATATCGAGGGATCCATCGCTCATGCCCGTATGCTTGGAAAACAGGGGATCCTCCCGGCTGAATCGGTCACTCACATTATTGAGGGACTGCAGGGTATTCTGGAGGATCTGAATTCCGGTGCTCTGGAAATTGATGAGACCAGTGAAGATATCCACATGTTTGTCGAAGAAGTGCTGACACAGCGGATCGGGGATGAAGGCAAGATGTTACATACTGCCAGAAGCCGGAACGATCAGGTAGCCAACGATTTCCGGCTGTATCTGCGGAATGAATCTGTGGTACTGAACGAGAAGATCCGCGGGCTGATCCGTGTACTGAATGAGAAAGCGGAACAAAACATCGATACCATTATGCCCGGCTATACCCATCTGCAGAGAGCACAGCCGATCTTCTTCGCTCATCATCTGCTTGCGTATGAGATGATGTTCCTGCGTGACCTGGGCAGAATCGAAGATGCCTGCGCCAGAATGGATGACTCGGTGATCGGGGCGTGCGCGTTTGCCGGAACATCGTATGATATTGACCGGGAATATGAAGCGTCTCTACTGGGGTTCTCCTCTGTCAGTAAGAACAGTATCGACAGTGTATCTGACCGTGATTTCTGCCTGGAATTACTCAGCGCATTCTCGATCCTGATGATGCACATGTCCAGATTGTCGGAAGAACTGTTACTGTGGACCAGCTGGGAATTCGGCTTTATCACTCTGGATGACGCGTTTACGACCGGTTCCTCCATCATGCCGCAGAAGAAGAACTCGGATATGGCAGAATTGATCCGCGGAAAGACCGGAAGGGTATACGGAGACCTGATGGGGCTGCTGACCGTGATGAAGGGATTACCTCTTGCCTACAACAAGGATATGCAGGAAGACAAGGAACCGGTGATGGATGCGCTGGATACCGTGAATATCTGCCTGGATGTCATGACGCCGATGATCGAGACGATGACCGTCAAGGCAGAACGGATGAAACAGGCTGCCCGGGAAGGCTTTATCAACGCGACAGATCTGGCGGATTACCTGACGAAGAAGGGGATGCCGTTCCGTACCGCGTATAAGATCTGCGGGGAAATTGTCTCGGATTGTATGAAGAAAGGTCTGGTTCTTGAGAATTATCCGTTATCTTCCTACAAGGAGTATTCGGAATTGTTTGAAGAGGATGTCTATCCGGTGATCGATCTGACGACGGCAGCAGACAGCCGTTCCTCGGAAGGAGGCACATCTCGGTCTTCCATCAGAAAACAGATCGAATTTGTCGGAAAATTGCTGGAAAACGGATAAAAATTGTAGGATTTCCTACTGAATTTGTACTGTTTACCGGCAGGAAAAAAGAAAGAAAACGCTTCCATATAATATAGTAAAAAAGGGCTTGCAATGCCCTTTTTTGAGTGTTACTATAGTGAGGCACTCGTGTAGATGTGGGAGGTTGCCGGCACACTGATAGGCGTTGCCACAATGTGATAACCGGGGAATTCCCGCGGAGCGATCTGTCAAGGAGACAGAGTGAATATAAGGAGGAAAAATTCATGGCAAAAAATTCTGTAAGAATTCGCTTGAAGGCTTACGAGAACAGGAATCTGGATGCGGCTTGCAAGAAGATCGTTGAAACTGCAGCCAATCATGATGCGAAGAAGATCGTGGGTCCTGTCCCGCTGCCGACCGAGAGAGAGGTCATCACTGTTCTGAGAGCTGTACACAAGTACAAGGATTCTCGTGAGCAATTCGAAATTCGTACACACAAGAGATTGATTGAAATCATCGGCCCTAGCGCCGAAACGATCGATGCTCTGAGCAGACTTGATCTGCCCAGCGGAGTAGAGATCGAAATCAAGCTGTAGAAAGGACCGGGTGAAATTAGATGAAAGGTATCTTAGGACGTAAGCTCGGCATGACACAGGTCTTCACGATCGACGGAAATCTGATTCCCGTTACAGTCGTAGAAGTTAAGCCCAACGTTGTGCTGCAGAAAAAGACAGTTGAAACAGACGGTTACGAAGCTGTTCAGCTGGGTTACGAAGATGTAAAAGAGAACCGCAGCAATAAACCGGCCATCGGACATGCGAAGAAAGCCGGCACAGCCCCGAAGAAGTTCATCCGTGAGTTCAAGGCTGATGAACTGTTCGGACTGGAAGTCGGCGCGGAAGTCAAAGCAGACATCTTCGAAGCTGGTGATCTGGTGGATGTCAGCGGAACATCCAAAGGCCATGGCTACACAGGAACGATCAAGCGTTACAACGCTCATCGCGGACCGGAAACTCACGGTGGATCCAAGAACGTAAGACATATCGGTTCCCTGGCAACAACCGGACGTAACAACGGTCGTATTGAAAAGAATACACCGATGCCCGGACAGGACGGTGGATTCACAGTGACAAATCAGAACCTGACAGTCATCAAGGTTGATGCGGAAGAAGGTTATATCCTGATCAAGGGTAATGTGCCGGGACCGCGCAAAGGTCTGGTTGAGATCAAGACAACAGTTAAGCCTGCAAAGAAAGCCAAAGTTGAAGAACTGATTTCCTACAAGGGTGAAACTGTTGAAGAAGAACTTGAAAAAGTTGCGGAAGCCATTAATGAAGAACTGGCCGCTGCCAACAACTAAGGAGGTAAACAATGTCCCAGATAGATGTATACAATCAGGAAGCAAAAGTAGTAAAAACACTGGATGTTTCTGATGAAGTGTTCGGTATTGAACCGAATCAGCAGGCAATCTATGACTCTGTGCTTGTCTACCTTGCAGGGATGAGACAGGGAACACATTCCACACTGACAAGAGCATATGTATCCGGAACCGGCAAGAAACCGTTCCGTCAGAAAGGTACAGGACGTGCTCGTCAGGGTTCGACCAGAGCTACACAGTGGCGCGGCGGTGCGATCGCGTTCGGCCCGCATCCCCGTAAGTACGGCAAGAAACTGAATCGTAAGGTTCGCCGTCTTGCTCTCCGCAGTGCGCTGAGCGAAAAAGCTCAGGGTGAAGCAATGACCGTTGTGGAAAATCTGAACTTTGATGAAATCAAGACAAAGAAAGCAGCAGCATTGATGGATGCGTTCGGCTTTGACCGCAAGACATTGTTTGTGGCAGATGCATCGGAAGATTATGACAACGCATATATCTCCATGCGCAACATTCCAAACGCATTGCTGGTATCTGTTGAAGAACTCAATGTTTACGACATCGTAAATGCTGACAGAATCGTCTTCACAGAAGCTGCAGCAGTTAAGGCAGGGGAGGTATTCGCATAATGAGTGCTTACGATATCATCATTCGTCCGATCATTACCGAGAAGACAAACCTGCAGAATGCGCAGGAAAACAAGATCGCGTTTGAAGTAAAGAAGGGTGCCAACAAGACAGCGGTTGCCCAGGCGATCGAACAGATCTACGGCATCAAGCCGGTTAAGGTCAATATCCTCAACGTTCACCCGAAGACAAAGAGAATGGGGAACAGAGGACAGTTCACCGGTAAGACAAATGCAGTAAGAAAAGCAGTTGTCACTCTGCCGGAAGGACAGAATATCAATCTGTTTGACTAACAGATAAACTATCGGAGGAAGTCGCTATCTCCGGATAAATGCGAAAGGAAAGAAAGAAATGGCAATTATCAAGTATAAGCCAACGACAAACGGTCGTCGTAATATGAGCACATTAAGCAATGATCGTATTACAAAGAAGACACCGGAAAAGAGCCTTGTCGTTGCAAAGAACAGTAACGGCGGCCGCGGAAATACCGGCCGGGTGACAACCCGCCATCAGGGCGGCGGTCACAAACAGAAGTACCGTATCATTGACTTCAAACGTAATAAAGACGGAATCGAAGGAACCGTAGCAGCAATTGAGTACGATCCTAACCGTAACGCAAATATCGCTCTGATCAATTATAAAGATGGTGAGAAGCGTTATATCATCTGCCCTCAGAAACTGGAAGTCGGCAATAAGATCGTCAGCGACAAGGCTGCGGATATCAAAGTCGGCAATGCCATGGAACTGAGAAACATCCCTGAAGGTACATTCGTACACTGTGTGGAACTGACTCCGGGCAAGGGCGGCCAGATGGCAAGAGCAGCCGGATGCAGCGCTCAGATCCTCGGCTTCGATGGTCCGTACGCTACACTTCGTCTCTCCAGCGGTGAGATCCGCAAGGTCAGAGGCGAATGCCGCGCAACCATCGGTGTTGTCGGTAACGAAGACTACAGCCTGATCAACTTCGGTAAAGCAGGCCGTAACAGATGGAGAGGTATCCGTCCTACAGTACGTGGTTCCGCGATGAACCCTGTCGATCACCCTCATGGTGGTGGTGAAGGCAGAACGCCGATCGGACGTAAATCCCCGATGACTCCTTGGGGCAAGAAGGCTATGGGTGTCAAGACCCGTAAGCACAAGAAAGCTTCCAACGCGCTCATCATGACAAGAAGAAATGGTAAATAACTGAAAGGAGAATAGAAAGATGTCAAGAAGTATTAAAAAGGGTCCGTTCTGTGACGCAAGCTTGATGAAAAAGGTTGAAGCACAGAATGCATCAAATAAAAAAGAAGTAATTAAGACATGGTCGCGCCGTTCAGTGATTTATCCGAGCTTCGTAGAACATACATTCGCTGTCTACAACGGCAAGGAACACATCCCTGTCTATGTAACAGAAGATATGGTCGGCCATAAGTTAGGCGAATTCGTTCCTACCCGCAGATACGGCGGTCACGGCGATAATAAGGCTTAAGGAGGAAAATGAGCATGGATGTAAAAGCAACCGCGAAAACAGTTCGTTATACTCCGCGTAAGACACGCCTTGTGCTGGATCTGATCCGCGGCAAGGATGTGGAAGAAGCACTTGCGATTCTTCAGTTCACACCGAATCACGCAGCTACTGCTGTCGCAAAAGTGGTCAAGAGTGCTGCGGCAAACGCTGTTCACAATCATCAGTTAGATGGTTCCAAGTTATATGTAAAGAGTTGTTACGCTGACGAGGGAGTCACATTGAAGCGCTGGATGCCGAGAGCTAAGGGAAGCGCATCACAGATTCTCAAGAGAACAAGCCACATCACAGTTGTGGTTTCAGAAAGATAAGGGAGGAAGATCAGAATATGGGACAAAAAGTTAGCCCGATCGGAATGCGTGTTGGTGTAATCCGTGACTGGGAATCCAGATGGTACGCTGATAAAGCAAACTTTGGCGATCTTCTGAACGAAGATGTTAAGATCCGTAAATTCCTGGACACAGAGCTGAAAGATGCCTATGTATCCCGCATTGAGATTGAAAGAGTCTCCAAGCAGGACTGCAAGATCATCGTTCGCTGCGCTCGTCCGGGTGCTATGGTCGGCAAGAGCGAAGACGGCAAGGATAAACTTGACGCACTCCGCGCAAAACTCGGCAAACTGACAAACGGAAAGAATATCAAGATTGAAGTGATCCAGGTCGCTAATCCTGATCTCGACGCAACATTGGTTGCCCGCAAGATCTGCGAACAGCTGGAAGCTCGTCAGTCCTTCCGTATTGCTCAGAAGAAGGCAATCCAGCAGACAATGCGTTCCGGCGCAAAGGGAATCAAGACATTGGCTTCCGGCCGTTTAGGCGGTGCCGAAATCGCCAGAAGCGAAGGTTATTCCCAGGGTGTCGTTCCTCTGCATACACTGCGCAGTGATATCGACTATGCATGGGCAGAAGCACATACAACCTATGGCAAGCTGGGCGTCAAAGTCTGGATCTGCCGTGGCGAAGTTCTGCCTGGGCAGATGGTCACAGAACCGGAAGCTCCTGCACGTACAGGAAGAGACAACAGAAGGAATGGCCGCGGACGTAATGACCGCCGTAATTCCCGTCCTGCCCGTCAGGCTGAGAATAACGATGCTGCAGAGGCAACACAGGAGAATGCCCGCAATGAATCACAAGGAGGGAATGAATAATCATGTTGATGCCTAAGAGAACAAAATACAGAAGACCTCATCGTCTGAGCTATGAAGGACGCGCCAAGGCTGGTCGTGAACTGGCTTTCGGTAAGTACGGTATCGTAGCTGACGAGGGCGCTTATGTAAGCAGCAATCAGATTGAAGCTGCCCGTGTTGCCATGACACGTTATATGGACCGTAGCGGTAAGGTCTGGATCAAGATCTTCCCTCATCTGGCAAAAACAAAGAAACCTCTCGAAGTACGTATGGGTAGTGGTAAAGGTGCTCCGGACAGCTGGGTAGCAGTTGTACAGCCTGGCCGTATCCTGTTCGAGATCGACGGTGTCAGTGAAGAGATTGCCCGTGAAGCATTACGTCTGGCATCTCACAAACTGTGCGTAAAGACCCGCTTTATTAAGAAAGAGGATAAGTAGTCATGAATGTAAAGGAAATTAGAGATTTGAGCAACGAAGAGCTCAACAAAGAAATTGTTGCATTAACGGAAGAGCTCTATAGTCTGCGTTTCCAACAGGCTACCGGGGGTCTTGAGAATCCGGCGCATATGAAAGAAGTACGCAAGACGATCGCACGTATTAAAACCGTTCTTACAGAACGTGAAGCGGCGAAGTAAAGGAGGGCAGGAAAATGGAAAGAAATAACCGTAAGGTACTCCGCGGAACAGTCGTATCTGACAAAATGGATAAGACGATCGTTGTGGAGATTGAAACCACAAAGAGCCATCCTTTGTACGGAAGGCGCGTAAAGTATACAAAGAAGTTTAAAGCACACGATGAGAACAATGAGGCTAAAGTCGGTGATGTAGTTGAAATCATGGAAACAAGACCGTTATCCAAGGATAAGCATTTCCGTCTCGTGTCCATCATCGAGAAAGCTGTAATTCTGTAAGCACTGGAGGTAGAAAGCTATGATTCAAAATGAAACCAGATTGAAAGTCGCTGATAATACCGGTGCTAAAGAGCTGCTGGTCATCCGCTGCCTTGGCGGAAGCAAGCGTAAATCCGCGAATATCGGTGATATCGTCGTATGTGCAGTTAAGTCTGCAATTCCTAACGGAAATGTTAAAGCAGGACAGGTTGTCAAGTGTGTCATCGTTCGTACAAAATACGGACTGCGTCGTGAGAACGGCAGTTACATCAAGTTTGATGAGAACGCTGCAGTAATCATCAAGGATGACCTGACACCGGTCGGAACACGTATTTTTGGCCCGGTAGCGAGAGAACTTCGTGAAAAGAGCTTCATGAAGATCGTCTCTCTGGCTCCGGAAGTACTGTAAGGAGGAGGCCGCAATGAAAATCAAAACAGGTGATACAGTAAAAGTCATCAGTGGTCACTACAAAGGTACGATTGGTGAAGTAAAAGCGGTTAATCCGAAGACAAACAAGATCATCGTTGAAGGTGTCAACATGATCAAGAAATCCTTAAAGCCTACACAGATGAACCCGGACGGCGGCATCGTAGAGCATGAAGCAGGTATCAATGCCAGCAACGTTATGGTCTATGACAGCAAGGCTAAGGCAGCCGGCCGTGTAGGATTCAGCACAGACAGTAAAGGCAATAAGACACGTGTAAATAAGAAATCCGGTAAAGAGATCAAAGGAGGCAAGAAGTAATGAATCGTCTCGAACAGAAATATAAAGAAACGGTAAAGCCTGCATTGATCAAGGAATTCAACTATACAAGTCCGATGCAGTGCCCGAAGATTGAAAAGGTAGTCATCAACATTGGTGTAGGTGATGCGATTGCCAATCCGAAAGCTCTGGAAGAAGCAGTAA
The DNA here is from genome assembly GCA_017430925.1 of Solobacterium sp. GTDB lineage: Bacteria > Bacillota_I > Bacilli_A > Erysipelotrichales > Erysipelotrichaceae > Bulleidia. The sequence continues at coordinate 8,263 of JAFRMA010000033.1, forward strand.
GTGAACTGACACAGATCAGTGGTCAGAAACCGGTAATCACAAAGGCGAAGAAATCCATCGCGAACTTCAAACTTCGTGAAGGTATGGAAATCGGCTGTAAGGTTACACTGCGTGGTCAGCGTATGTATGAGTTCCTGGATAAGCTGATGAACATCTCTCTGCCGCGTGTACGTGACTTCCGTGGTGTCTCTGCAACAGCATTTGACGGCCGCGGCAACTACACACTCGGTATCAGAGAACAGCTGATTTTCCCGGAAATCAACTTCGACCGTGTAAACAAGACACGTGGTATGGACGTTGTTATCGTCACTACCGCAAAGACAAATAGAGAAGCATATGAACTGCTTGCTCAAATGGGTATGTCGTTCGCAAAGAGGGAGGGCTAAAACATGGCTAAGACATCTCAGAAGATCCGACAGAGCCGTCCTGCGAAGTTCTCCACACGTGCTTATACACGTTGTGAGCGCTGCGGACGTCCGCATTCCGTATTAAGCAAATACAAAGTTTGCCGTATCTGCTTCCGTGAACTGGCTTACAAAGGTCAGATTCCGGGAGTTAAGAAGGCTAGTTGGTAAGGAGGACGAACAAGATGAATATGACAGATCCTATCGCCGACATGCTGACAAGAATCCGCAATGGTGTACATGCCAACCTCGAAGAAGTGGATGTAGCGCCGGTTTCCAAAGTTAAACTGGAAATTGCCAGAATTCTGAAAGCGGAAGGTTATATTGACAACTATTCCGTCAGCGGTGAAGGTGTTGAGAAGAAAATGACGGTTGTATTAAAGTACGGACCGAACAAAGAAAAAGTCATTTCCGGCATTAAGCGTATCTCCAAACCTGGTCTTCGCGTTTATGCGAAAAACGACGCAATTCCCAAGGTACTGAACGGTATGGGTATTGCGATCATCTCTACCAGCAGTGGAATGATGACTGATAGAGAAGCTAGAATGAAACACGCAGGCGGCGAAGTCATCGCCTACGTCTGGTAAGAGAAAGGAATCAGAAGAATGTCACGTATCGGTAATAAAACGATTACCATTCCTGCCGGTGTGGAAGTTACCATCGCCGAAGGGAATGAGGTGACGGTCAAAGGTCCTAAGGGATCCTTGTCACGTAAATTCAATACCAATATCGGTATTGAACAGAAGGATGGTGTGATCACAGTCACACGTCCGAATGAACAGAAAGCGATCAAACAGCTTCATGGTACAACCAGAGCTGTGCTTGCTACAATGATCAACGGCTGCCATGAGGGTTATACAAAGACTCTGCAGATCGTCGGTATCGGTTACCGTGCAGCATTGCAGGGTAAGAAACTGACACTGAATCTTGGTTACTCTCATCCGGTAGAATTCGAAGTACCGGAAGATCTGACAGTTACAGTGCCGGATGCCAATACAGTTACGATTACAGGTATTGACAAACAGCGTGTAGGTCAGTTTGCGGCAGTTGTAAGAGCAGCGAAGAAGCCTGAACCTTACGGCGGAAAAGGTGTTCGTTATAAGGATGAACATGTACGTCGTAAAGAAGGTAAGACTGCTGCGTCCAAGAAGTAATGGGAAGGAGAGAGTAAGATGCTGAAAAAAGTAAATAAAAATGCTGAACGTATTCGCAGACATAAACGTGTACGTAAGATTGTCAGTGGTACTCCTGAATGCCCACGTCTGAATGTGTTCCGTTCAAATAAGCACATCTATGCGCAGATTATTGACGACACAACAGGCAGAACACTTGCGGCAAGCAGTTCGGAAGTTCTGAAGCTTGAAAACGGCGGAAATATTGAAGCAGCGAAAAAAGTCGGTGAAGATATCGCAAAGAGATGTCAGGCAATCAATATTGAAGCAGTGAAGTTTGACCGTGGCGGTTACGTATATCACGGCAGAGTCCAGGCATTGGCTGATGCGGCCAGAGAAGCCGGACTGAAGTTCTAGGAAGGGGAAGGAGAATACAATGGAACGTAAACCATTCAGAAAAGCACGTGAACCGAAAGAGTTCGACGATGTCGTTGTCTCCATCAACCGTGTCAGTAAAACCGTAAAAGGTGGCCGTCGTATGAGATTCTCTGCACTTGTTGTAGTAGGAGATCATAAGGGTAGAGTCGGATTCGGTATGGGTAAAGCTGCAGAAGTACCGGATGCGATCAAGAAAGCAACAGAGGCTGCAAACAAGAATGTATTCCGTGTTCAGCTGGTTGATGACAACCGTACAGTGCCTCATCTGGCAATTGGCAAGCATGGCGCAAGCAGTGTAATGCTGAAGCCTGCTGCTCCTGGTACCGGAGTTATCGCCGGTGGTGCCGTGCGTTCAATTCTTGAACTTGCAGGTATCTCTGATGTATTAAGTAAGGTTATCGGTTCCCGTACACCTGTTAACGTAGTCCGTGCAACATTTGATGCTCTGGAATCCATGCGTACAGTGAATCAGATTGCCAAGATCCGTGAGAAGAAGATTGCGGATATTCGATAAGGAGGAACTCTGATGAAACTGAATGAAATGAAAGCTAATGAAGGAGCTCGCTTCACATCGAAGAGATTAGGCCGTGGCCAGGGATCCGGTCAGGGTAAAACTGCCGGCAAAGGTCATAAGGGTCAGAATGCCAGAAGCGGCGGCGGTGTAGCAATTGGTTTTGAAGGCGGACAGACACCGTTCTTCAAGAGAACACCGATGCGTGGCTTCACCAATATGAACCGTAAGGAATATGCAATTATCAACGTTGAAGATCTGAACTGCTTCGATGATGATACAACTGTTAATTTCGAACTTCTGAAGGACTGCGGAATGATCAAGAAAGAACTCGACGGTCTGAAAGTCCTGGGCAGCGGAACGCTGGAAAAGAAGTTAACGGTGCAGGCAGCAAAATTCTCCAAATCGGCTCAAAAAGCGATTGAAGATGCAGGCGGCAAAGCTGAGGTAATCTAATCATGCTGCATACGTTCGCCAGCTTTTTCAAGACTAAGGAGATCCGTAACAAGATACTCTTTACCTTGGCAATGCTGCTGGTTTACCGCATTGGATCAGCGATTCCGGTGCCTGGTGTAGATGCTTCACAGCTGGCATCCCAGATTGCGGACAATTCCATTCTCAGTATGATGAACTTACTGGGCGGCGGAGCGTTTGAAAGATTATCCGTATTCGCTCTTGGTGTAGGACCTTACATCACTGCCAGTATTATTATTCAGCTGCTGAGTATGGATGTGATCCCTGCTTTGACGGAATTATCCAAGTCCGGGCAGAGCGGCAGAACCAAAATTGATAAGATTACACGTTATCTTGGAGTGATCCTGGCATTTGTCCAGGCATTCTCCATGGTATATGCATTTGATCGTCAGTATGCAATCCTTGAGAGCAATTCACTCTCTACATATCTTTATGTAGCAACCATACTGTGTGCAGGTACACAGTTCCTCATCTGGATCGGTGACCGCATCAGTATGAAGGGTATCGGAAACGGTATATCCATTATTATCTTCGCAGGTATTGTCAGCAATATCCCGGCACAGTTTGTCCAGGTATTCAATATCCAGGTAAGCGGTTCATCTCAGGGTGCTGTCTTCGGCGGTGTTCTGCAGTTCGCACTGTATTGTCTGTTATACCTTGCGATTATTGTCGGTGTTGTGATTATGCAGCTGGCAGTAAGAAAGATTCCGATTCAATATACATCCAGTTCCAATACACGTGGTAATGATATTACATATCTGCCGTTTAAAATCAATTCTGCCAGCGTTATTCCGGTAATCTTCGCAGGTTCGATTATTACCGCTCCTCAGATCATTCTGAGCTTCATTAACGCGGATGCATACAACAAGGTCAGTAACTTCCTGAGTTTACAGAAACCTGTTGGATTGGCAATCTATGCAGTATTGACCTTCCTGTTCACTTTCTTCTATACAGATCTGCAGGTAGATGCGGAGAAAGTAGCGGAGAATCTGGGCAAGAGCGGCGCATATATCCCCGGTATCCGTCCGGGCAACGAAACCATTACCTATCTTCGTAAAGTTATTCACAGAATTACTGTGCTGGGTGCTACAGCCCTGACTATTATCGCTGTACTTCCGTATATCATCCCGATGTTCACTTCACTGCCTTCGTCAATCTCGATCGGCGGTACAGGTATCATCATCGTGGTTGGTGTAGCGATGGAAACGATATCTCAGCTTAAGGGTCAGCTCACTCAGAAACAGTATCACGGCTTCTTGAAGTAGAAAGGATACCTGATGAATCTATTGATTATGGGCCCTGCAGGGTCCGGAAAAGGCACTTTTTCGGAAAGAATTATCGAACATTACGCAATTAAACATATTTCTACAGGAGATATGCTCAGGGAACATGTTAAGAGTCAGACAGAATTAGGTAAACTGGCTGCCGGCTACATGAATGCCGGTAAGCTGGTTCCCAGCGATGTAGTCAACCAGATGGTCGAGTATACACTTGCTCAGGATGACTGCAAGACAGGCTGGCTTTTGGATGGCTATCCCCGTACACTGGAACAGGCTAACGCGCTGGAACAGATCACGGAGAGAATCGGACGTCCGATTGATGCAGTAATCGTTCTTGAAGTAGGTCTGGAAACACTGCAGGATCGTATTACGACCCGCAGAGTTTGTCCTCAGTGTGGTGCGATCTACAACATCAAATCACACCCCAGCAAGGTACTGGGAATCTGCGATCAATGTGGTCATGAACTGATTCAGCGGAAAGATGATACTTTAGAAGAACTGGAAGTACGTATGACTGAATACCATAAGAATACTGAACCGGTAATCGAATTCTATGAAGTCAAAGGACTGGTTCACAGAATTGACGGTGACAGAGACAGAGACGCAATCTTTGGGGATATTCAGGAAATACTTGATCGTATTGGATAATCTTCTTCGGTACGATAACCGTACCGAAGAAGATACATAAAAAGAAAGAGAGATTGAATGGGAAAACAGGATGTCATTGAAATTGATGGTATCGTAGAGGAAACACTTCCTAATGCCAATTTCAAGGTGAGACTTCAAAACGGACACGAGATCCGCGCTCACGTTGCTGGTAAAATCCGGATGAATTACATACGCATTTTACCAGGCGATCGGGTCACTGTGGAAATTTCACCTTATGATTTAACACGTGGGCGGATTACTTATCGTCATAAGTAATCAATCTAAGTAATTTCAGGAGGAAACAGAAATGAAAGTTAGACCGTCGGTAAAACCTATGTGTGACAAATGCCGCGTTATCAAGCGCAGAGGCGTTGTCATGGTAATCTGCGAAAACCCGAAACATAAGCAGAGACAGGGATAGTAAGGAGAGATATAGAACTATGGCACGTATTGCTGGTGTGGATATTCCTTCGAATAAGCGAATTGTAATATCCTTAACATATATTTACGGTATCGGATTATCTACAGCGAAGCAGATTCTTGCGGACTGCGGAATCAGCGAAGATATCCGTACAAGAGATCTGACAGATGCTCAGGAAAACCAGATTCGTCAGGCTGTTGATATGATCAAGACAGAGGGTGACCTTCGTCGTGAGAGAGCACTGAATATCAAGAGACTGATGGAAATCGGTTGTTACAGAGGTCTTCGTCACAGAAGAGGACTTCCTGTTCGCGGACAGCGCACACGTACAAATGCTCGTACCCGTAAGGGACCGCGTCGTACTGTAGCGAATAAGAAGAAGTAATGGGAGGATTGAATAATGGCACAGAATTCTAGAAATAAAAGAGGCGCCGTACGTAAGAAGAAAGTAAAACGTAATATAACCAAGGGTGTCGCACATATTCATTCTACATTTAACAACACGATCGTAACGATCGCTGACGAAGCAGGAAACGTTATTTCCTGGAGCTCTGCAGGTGCATTGGGATACAAGGGTTCCCGTAAATCTACACCTTATGTTGCACAGTTATGTGCAGAAGCAGCCGCAAAGTCTGCAGTTATGCAGGGTTTGAAGACTGTAGAAGTTAACGTCAAGGGACCTGGTCCGGGACGTGAAGCAGCTGTACGTTCTCTGTCCATAGCCGGACTGGAAATTACAGCAATCAATGATGTAACACCTATTCCTCATAACGGATGCCGTCCGCCGAAGAGACCGCGCGGTTAATCAGGAAAGAGGAGGATTGTTGCATGCAGAAATTTGAACGTGCTGAATTTGAAGTAGAAGAATACGTTGAATCTGAAAACTATGGTAAGTTCGTTCTTGCTCCGTTAGAGAGAGGTTTCGGTACGACGATCGGTAATGCTTTACGCAGAGTATTATTATCATCATTACCCGGTGCTGCGGTATTCTCCATCAAGGTAGATGGTGTATACCACGAATTCACAACGATTCCGGGTGTGAGAGAAGATGTATCCATGATTATTCTTCAGCTGAAGCAGCTGATCATGAAGATCGACGATGATGAAGTATATACGCTGCAGATTTCCGCGAAGGGACCTTGCACGGTAACAGCAGGAGATATCCTCTGCCCGGCACAGGTAGAAGTATTGAATAAGGACCTTGAGATTGCGCATATTGAAGCCGGCGGTTCTCTGGAAATGGAACTGAAGGTAAAGAACGGCCGCGGTTATGTCGGTAGTGATATCAACAAGCAGATCAACCAGGGTAGTTCGCAGGGAATCGGAACAGTATTTACAGATTCGATCTATACACCGATTGAGAAAGTCAGCTATGAGGTTCAGCCTACACGTGTCGGTCAGGATTCCAAGTATGACAGTCTGACAATGGAAGTCTGGACAGATGGATCCATTAATCCGCAGAAAGCGATTTCTCTCGGCGCGAAGATCTTGATTGACCATCTGGATATTATCGCCGGATTGAATGAAGAAGTTCTTTCCATGGAAGATATCATCAAAGAAGGCGGCACAGAGGTACAGAGCAAGTCTCAGCAGCAGTTGATTGAAGACCTGGATCTGTCCGTACGTTCATACAACTGTCTGAAACGTGCGAATATTCAGACGGTAGAAGATTTGACACAGAAGACCGAGGAGGAGATGATGAGAGTCCGTAACCTCGGAAAGAAATCATTGAAAGAGGTTAAGGACAAGCTCGCCGAACTTGGTTTGGGCTTCAAGTCCTTCGATTAACAGGAGGAACAGAATATGTGGAATCGTAGATTTGGAAGGACTGCAGATCATCGTAAAGCGATGTTAAGAAATTTAGCAACTTCTGTCATCTTATACGGTCGTGTTGAGACAACAGAAGCCAAAGCGAAAGATATGCGTTCCGTCGTTGATCATCTGATTACCTTAGGTAAGAAGGGTGATCTCGCAGCCCGCAGACAGGCAGCTGCTTATATCCGTCACGCTGTTGCGGATGATGCGACAGGTCAGACAGTCTTACAGAAACTGTTTGATGAAGTAGCTCCCAAGTACAAGGATCGTAACGGTGGTTATACCCGAGTCGTAAAGACAGGTACACGCCGCGGCGATGCTGCACCAATGGCTTATATTGAATTGGTATAGTATAATAAACCTGTGATAAACACAGGTTTTTTTATGAAAAAGATATGGGTACTTTTACTCTGTATACTGATTGCCGGATGCCGGAATACTTCTGAACAGACTCCTCAGCAGACAGAACAAAGCACCGAAACACCGGATACTCTCGTGGTTGAGTCTTATACCAAAGCGGTAAAGATGAATCATGTCTTTCATCTTGGAGATCAGACGGTCATGGACAGGAATACCATGGATGGTGTTTTAGAAGCGGATGAAACACAGTCGACAGGTCATATACGGATGAACTATGACAGTAATGGTTTACAGTCAGAGATCGACGGATGGTATACGGACGGGAAACTGTATAATACCTATAACGGTGTAGAGTATTATGAGAAAATGGGTTTTGATGAATTCCTGTCTCTGACATTGATTCAGGAAGGCGCAGAAATCCGTGACGAAGACTGTCTGGAGATTCGCCGGGAAGGGGACAGCACGATTTATGTGATTGATCCGGCAGATGCGAAAAAGATCATCTCTGCTTCCTACGATATGTACGATATCGCAAACTATGCCGTAAAGATTCTGGAGATGACGGTAAGGCGTACAGAACAACACGGCAGGATCACCGGAGAAGAAGTTACCTATAAGGCGGATTTAGGCAAGGATCTGTATCTGGACTACAATACTTCGGTCAATTATCTGAAGCTGAATTCCACAGATATCATCATTTCCCGGGATATGCTGGATCATTTCAAAGAGTATGTATCGTATGATGAGATTGATGTGGATGCAATCAGTGATATACCCGCTGTGGATGACAGTCCGGAAGATACCGTTACCGCTACATTTGAGAAGAGGATCGTCGGCCGGCTGAATTATCGGAAAGAAACGAACGGTACTTATACGACACAATATAACGAAAACGAATCATATAACATCGACTTTACGAATTGTCTGTTTACCTACAAGAATCGTACAAGTACGTATGTGTATAACTGGCGCAGTGATACCGGTGGCTTCGGCACTTCCTGTGTTTATGATTTCAGACATGAATCCGGCAGTGATTCATGTCAGGAATCTACACTGGATATGATTAAGAATGTCCGTATGTATTTTGAACTGGAATTGTATTATTGCGGATTATCCCTGGATGATCTGATTGCTGAAAGTACGCAATAGGAGTAGACAACCATTATGAAAGATAATGAAATGATATCCGTGATCATACCGGTATATAACGTGGAAGATTATATCGATGAATGTATGGAAAGTGTTGTACACCAGACGTACAAAGACCTGGAAATACTGCTCATCAACGACGGATCGACCGACGGATCACACGAGAAATGTCTGTCCTGGGCAGAAAGAGATACCAGAATCCGCTATATCAACAAGCAGAATGAAGGAGTTGCTGCTTCACGGAATCTGGGCGTAGATCTTGCGCAGGGAAAGTATGTTTCCTTTGTAGATCCGGATGACTGGTTGGATCTTACTTATTTTGAGAAACTTCATCAATGTCTGACAGAGAATGACGCGGATTATGCGGAATGCGATCTGTGGCGGTATAACAACCGTACAGGGAAGAAGATCTACCGGTCATGTTACGGAAGAATGGGCGTGCCGTATACACTGGAAGAACATATGAAATACGGGCCTACCGCAACGTATAAGGCAATTTCCAGAAGATCTCTGTGGACTGAGCACCAGATTCATATGCCGTCCTGTTCGTTTGAATCACCGGCCGTGTATTCGCTGATTCTGGCGCTGAGCAAGAAGATTGCGAATGTCCGTGAACCACTGTACTATTACCGGCGTTTCCGGGAGAATTCCCTGATTGAAAACGGCTATGCGCTGCCGGAAGGAAAACCAAACAATACCCTCGCAATAGACGCAATGAAGTTTCTGGTTGGAGAATTCAAACGCTGCGGAATCTATGAGCGCTATTCTTCGATTCTTGAAGGTGTAGTGAAATACAGACTCAGTGATATTCTGGCGATGCAGTTTCACCGCAAACCACGTAATGATTATCTGGAACTGACAAAGAATTACCGTGAATTCCTTTCTTCCTGTTTCCCGGAAGGACATAATGAACGGTATCTGTGCTGGGGAGGATATAATCTCAACCGGATCCTGACCCATATGAATACTTTACATGATCCTTACTGCCGTTTTAATTTTTCAAGCCTGATCAGCTTATTGAATTCAGAAGATCTGAATCTGCCGGTAAAGCACAAAAACAATTACCGGAGAATTATGGTTGAACGGGAGTTACACCGGGAATTTTTCCATGTGTTGGAAGAAGTACAGCCGGAGTATATATTCCTTGATCTGATTGAAGAAAGATTTGATATCGGACTGTACGAGGGTAAATATATCACCTGCAGTGACGCATGGGGAGGAATGGAAGAACCGGTACAGCCACAGGAAATCATCCCATTTGGATCTGAACAGAGAGATCAATTATTCCGTCAGGCATTTCAGTTATTCCGGGATACGGTAAAACAGACAGTTTCTGATACCCGTATAATCGTTATAGAGAATTATCTCAGTGAATATGTCGGCGACTTTCAGGAGAAAACACAATTTCCTCAGATTGAACAAATTTATTATACGAATACAATTCTGAAGAAATACTATAACCATATCCGTGAAAAATACCCGGAGATTACCTTTGTGTCACCTTCAAAGATGCCGGAGTATTTCACGGATAAGAATTATGAATATGGGGCTGTACCATCTCATTTGAATGAGATCGTAAACCAGAAAATAGCGGGAGAGATAGAAAAGATACGATGAAAGACCAAGTGAAAGTATCCGTAGTGATTCCTGTTTACAATGTTGAACAGTATCTTCGCGCATGTCTTGATAGTGTTCTTGCGCAGACATTGCAGGACATCGAAATCATCTGTGTAGATGATGCGTCACCAGATTCCTGCCCCCAGATTTTGGATGAGTATGCAGAAAGAGAGCCGCGGGTTACTGTAATCCATCTGTCGAAGAATTCCCAGCAGGCATTTGCCCGTAACCGAGGTATGGAGATCGCTTCCGGGAAGTATCTGTATCTTCTGGATTCCGATGATCTGATTGAACCAGAAACCCTGGAATATCTGTATGCATTGGCAGAAAAGGATGATCTGGATGTGATTTTCTTCGATTCACAGGTGATCTACGACAGTGAAGAATTAAAGGCGCATCACGCGAATTATCCTGCATACCGCACCGGAAACTATGAAGATAAGATTTATGCCGGCATAGATCTGTTTAAGAGTTTTATCCGGCAGGATGAATGGACCTGCTATGTGCAGAGACAATTCTGGCGTATGGATTTTCTCCGGAAGGAAAACGTATACTTCCCGGAAGGACATGAACACGAGGATGAGGTATTCCCCTTTGAAGGATTACTTCTGGCAGAACGGGCGAGGTATATCCCGGAACAGTTTTTTATCCGCCGGTACCGTGAGAATTCTGTGATGACCTCTGGTATTGCCCCGAAGAACTTCTACGGCTATTTCATGTGTTATCTTCAGATGATCGAGTTTCTGGAAGAGAGAAACATACACTGTGCGGAAACAGAGTTCAACGTTGCCAGGATGTATGACAAGATGGTTAAGTTTTACCCGATGTTGAAAGAACAATATAATCTTGAAGAACAGTTTAAGACACCGGAAGAAAAACAACTCTATCAGTACTTCCGGTATTCACAGGACACGAAAGAATATTATGCGCCGATCAGTCATCGGCTGATACAAGAACTGAAACAGTATACAAAAGTGTATATCTACGGTGCCGGACAGATTGGAAAAGTCGTACTGAAAGCATTACTGAGTGAAGAAATCGTTCCGGAAGCAGTTATTGTCACAGATAAGACAAATCAACCGGAGAAGATCCTTGGCATACCGGTGAAGGAAATAACGGAAGTTGATGATTATGCGGATGCCATGGTAGTGGTCAGTGCCTCCAAGAAATATGCGGATGAAATCATGAAACTGCTGGAAAACAGAAGTATCCCGCATGTATACAGAAGACAGTACCAGATTGAGGGATAGTAGGATAAAAAATGATTTTGTGGTATAATTTACACGCATGAAAAAGATAGTGACCTACGGGATATTTGATAAGTTTCATCATGGACATTTGAATTTGTTAAAACACGCTAGGGAACTAGGTGATTTTCTTATTGTTGGAGTCGCGTCAGATGAATATGCTCAGGACAGAGGGAAACTCTGTGTTGTGGACCCGCTTGACATTCGTATGGAGAATATACGGAATACCGGTTTGGCTGATGAGGTACTTGTTGAGGATCATGAAGGTCAGAAGATTGAAGATATTGTCAGGTATGGGATTGATGCGTTTGTCTGCGGATCAGACTGGCAGGGTCAGTTTGATTATCTGAAGCCCTATTGTGAGGTGATTTATCTTCCTCGTACGGAGGGTATATCTTCCACGATGATCCGCAATCAGAAATACCCTCAGATACGTCTGGGAATGATCGGAAGCGGACGAATCGCGCACCGGTTTGTCAAAGAGGCTTCGGCAGTGGAGGGTATATGTCTGACCGGCGTTTATAATCCGCATCGGGAAAGCGCCTGTGCGTTCGCTGCACAGGAAAATCTCGGACATGTGTGGAGCACTCCTCAGGAAATGTACGAAGATGTAGATGCGGTATATATCTGTTCTCCTCACCAGACGCATGATCAATATGCGGAGGACGCTTTGACACATCACAAACATGTTTTATGTGAAAAGCCGCTATCTTTCAAAGAAGAGAATATACACAGATTATATGCGTTAGCTGAACAAAATCACTTGGTACTGATGGAAGGAATCAAGACTGCCTACTGTCCGGGTTTCCTTAAATTGATACGGACTGTAAACAGTGGTGTAATCGGTGAAGTAACAGATATAGAGGCTTCTTTTACACGTCTTACTGAAGATGATCTCAGGGAATGGACGGATGATCAGTTCGGAGGAAGTTTTACGGAATTCGGCAGTTATGTCCTGTTGCCGGTAATTAAGTTTTACGGTACAGATGTACAAGTAGATCATATCCATAGTACAAATAAGAATCACGTGGATAGTTATACAAAGATGGTTCTTTCCTGCGGGAATAAGACGGCTACGGTAAAGACAGGCATCGGTGTAAAGACCGAAGGACAATTAATTATCGCCGGCACAAAGGGATATATCGTCGTAGATGCGCCATGGTGGAAAACCACCAGATTTGAAGTACGTCATGAAGACCCGAATCAGAAGGAAATCTGTGAAAGCCGGTTTATCGAAGAAGGACTGCGTTATGAAATCGGCGACTTCCTCTATCGGATTGAAGGACATCCAGGCAGGGATGACCGGCTGACTGCGGAAGAATCTGCCGCAATCGGAAGAATACTGGAACAATTCCTGAGGGAAAGACAATGATGAATATCTGGGCACATCGGGGATGCAGTTATACATTTCCGGAAAATACACTTTCATCTTTTGCGGAAGCACTGAAATACGATATTTCCGGTATCGAGCTGGATATCCAGCTGACGAAAGACAGACAAATCGTGGTGATCCACGATGAAACCGTAGACCGTACAACAGACTGTACAGGTGAAGTCAGAAGTTATACTCTGGCTGAACTGCAGCGTATGCATATCCGCGGTGATGAAAATGAACATATACCGACGATTCAGGAAGTTTTTGAATTGGTTAAACCTGTATGTCTCAGCCGGGGAGTATTGATCAATATTGAACTGAAAAACAGTGTAATCCGTTATGAAGGCATGGAAGAAATGATTCTGGATCTGGTGGCAGAATACCAGCTGGAACCATATGTTATCTATTCTTCCTTTAATCCGGATTCCCTTGTACTATTGAAGGAACTTAAGCCGGAGATTCATGCGGGCGTCCTGGCTCCGGAAGAGACCAAGTGTCTGGAGATAGCGGAAAAGATACACGCGGACGCGTTACATCCGTTTATCAAATACCTGGATGTGGAAGATCTGCGGAAAAAGACGACATTGCCTGTACGGGCATGGAATGTTTACCAGTTTGAACCATTCTATCCCAATGAAGGAGAATTGGAAATCCAGGACCTGGATGTACTTGAGAAACAAGGTGTAACAGATATCTTCACTAACGCTCCGGAGAAATACGTGCCTTTGTATTCGGCAGATAAATCCCCGGAGATTTTTTTGATTCAAGACTATGACGTGGATGAAAACAGCGGCGTAATGAAACAACAGGCTGGCAGAATGACCAACTGGCTCCCTGTACATGTCTATGCCGGGGACAGGATCTTCCTGAGTGAGAATAACCGGCCGGTAAAAGTATATTTCTATCAGACAGATATACGTGAAGAGCTTGTTTATACCTATACCTATGCGGAAGATGGTAACTGGCATGTGTATGATCACTGTGAGGATTTCGATCCGGCAAAGGAATCTATGACAATCGCTCAGGAGGGATATATCCGTCTTTCTTTCCCATACACCGGGCATCAGTACTTATCCGGGATAATCCGCCTGGAAAGAAACATACAAATCAGTACAGACTGGCCGGATTACTTTCAGGAAGAATGCCGGAAGACCGCAGATACCGTAAATCAGCTGCACAGACCCGGAGACCTGGTCTATCTGCTTGCGACAGATACACACTATGCGTCAGGAAGTATGTGGGATGATTCTTTCCGGAATATGAAGATGCTGAGCCGGAGGATCCATCCGGATGGGATGATCCATCTTGGAGATTTTACAGACGGCAATATGCCGGAGAAGGTTACCCGGGAGTATGTCTCTGTGGTGATGAAGGATCTGTATTCTCTGGGCATTCCGGTATACTGCACAATAGGTAATCATGACCGCAACCGGTTCCGCGGCAACCCGGAAGGGATATCCGCAGAAGCAGGCGCGTCTTTATACCTGAGACAAAAGAACAGTTATTACTATCAGGATATCCTTGGACAGAAATTACGCATGTTTTTCCTGGATTCCTTTGATCCGGATCAGAAAGAAAGATACGGTTATCCTCTGAAAGAAATACTCTGGACCGCGCTGCATCTTCCCTGGCAGAAGAGAGATTGGAGAGTGGTATTCTTCTCCCATGTTCCTGTACTGGCGTCTATGCATGTCTGGAGTAAAAGGATACGCGGAGGAGAGCTGCTTCTGAGATTGTTACAGGCATTTAACCGGAAAGAAAACAGAATTTACGGGTTTATTCACGGGCATAATCACTCGGAACAAGTGAACACACAGTTCTCTTTTCCCATTATTTCTCTGGGCTGTAATAAACCGGAATATTTTGAAGATCATAAACCGGAAGGATCACACACCGAAAAACGAGATATGCATACGGTCACACAGGATCTGTTTGATGTGCTGATCATCCATCCGGAAGGGACTATGGACAGGATCCGCTTTGGTGCGGGTACAGACGGGAGGATCGGCTAATGATTGAACTGGATAATGATACATTGCGAAAAGTTCAGCTGATCCAGCGTGAGATGTTGATCGAAGTAGACCGGATCTGCCGTAAACATGATATTTCTTATACAATCATTGCCGGTACGTTATTAGGCGCAGTACGTCATAAGGGGTATATTCCCTGGGATGATGACGCGGATATAGCCATGCTGCGGCCGGAATATGACCGTTTCCGTCAGATCTGTGAAGAAGAACTTGATCAGGCAAGGTTTATCTTCCAGGATCACCGGAACACTCCCGGGTACCGGTGGGGTTACGGAAAACTGAGAAGAAAAGACACACTGTTTCTGCGTGAACACCAGGAACATATGCCGTATTTTCAGGGAATCTTCATCGATATCTTTCCTTTGGACGAAGTGCTGGAAAATCGTATACTGCGCACATGGAAGAACTTTGAATGTTTCTGCGTACGCAAAGCGTTGTGGTCGGAAGTAGGGAAGATTGCGGACCGGTCACCTGCTAAACGGGCAGTATACCGGTGGATCAATCATATCCCGGAGAAAACGATTCTGAACTATTATGAGAAGATGATACACAAAGCAGGTAAGAAAAGGTCTTCCATGGTTCGTATACTGATGTTTCCTACCCCGAATAACCAGTATATGTACCTGAAAAAGTGGTATGAAAACCGGGAAGAGATTGAATTTGAGCACTATCTGTTTTACGGTATTAAAGAGTATGATGAATACCTGTCATTTAAGTTTGGAGATTATATGACGCTTCCGCCGGAAAGTGAACGAAAAACACATCCGGTATCACAAATCAAGGTAATCGATATAAAAGACGATGATTAATGAATTCACGGAGAAAATCAGAAGACAAAAGATCTTTCTGTTTGGTACAGGATTTGTGGCAGAAATGTTTTATCGTGCCTTGGAACTCAATGGCCTTGAGTCTGGTGTGGAAGGCTGTATCGTCTCTTCGGAAGAATATCTGCGGCATGACTTTCACGGGTTACCAGTATATACGGCAGCGATGTGCGCAGGCAGGAAAGAACTGGTATGTATTGCGGTTCACGAGGCGAACCGGGAGTCCGCGGAGAATATTCTGAAGAATCACGGGATCCACGATTTTGTATGGATCTATCCCATGATTTATCCTCTGGTCTATGGAGATGTACAGGAGGAGAGGAACATACCTTTACAAGAACTCATGGTACATCAGAATCCGGAATATTACTGGATCGAAGCCAGATTCAGCGCTGCTGTTGAACATGCAAAAGAGCACCCGGATTATAATATCTACCGCAAGGCTATTGCCCTGCACACAAGTCCCAGAACGGCAGAATACCGTTTACAGAAGATGCTGGAACTGATTCAGGGATTTGAACGTTCCGGATATGATTCACAATATCCGATTTTGATTGATGACCAATTCAGGATCATTGACGGCCTGCACAGAGCAGCTTTGTGTATATGGAACGAAATCGAAGAAATACCCTGCAGGATCGTTAAGGCTTCAAAGAACTATGAATTATTGCTTGACGACCGTAATTTCCTGCCGGAGAAGAAACTGAAAGAATACGGATTCACTGCAGAGGAGATTCAAAGGCTGCAAGGCTACCGCAAGTTGATGGAGAAGAAATACAGATAGAATGAAAAAGAACCGCTTAATTCCAAAGATTGCCGGTGAGACAAGAGAAGATCATATCCCTCTGATGTTTGATGAATCCATGGAACTCCTGCTGGATTATATTGAGACACATGAAGAGATCGAAAAAATATTGGAGATCGGCACAGCCGTCGGCTGGTCAAGCATGTGTATGGCAGGAGTCCGGAAAACGATCCACGTGGACACGGTGGAGATTGATCTGGACATGGCTGAGAAAGCCATACATAACATACGCGACAATGATCTCCGGGATCAAATTACAGTACATCATATCGATGCCCTGCAGTATGAAACCGGGAAGATCTTTGATCTGATCTTCATCGATGCCGCAAAATCCCAGTACATGAACTATGTCGATCACTTCTTCGCTAATAGTCATCCGGGGACGATGTTTGTCTTTGACAACCTGAATTTCCATGGTATCGTAGATGATCCATCCCTGTCCCACAACCGCTCCACAATACAACTCACCAGAAAGATCCGGGAATTCCGTGAACAGTTATCCGGAGATCACCGCTTCACAACACAATTCATGGATATCGGAGATGGTATCGCATTTGCTGAAAGAATCGTATAGGAAGTATAGTGAGAGTGAATGGTAAGATGAAAAGAAAAAAAGTGATATTACTGACGAATGAGCGGTCCGGGCAGGGAAAGATACGCAGGTGTATTTATGACATCCTGACGATTTTCAGTGACGCCGGATATGACGTGATCGTACGTCCTGTATTCTCCATGCCCAAAGATGAACAGATTACTGCGGAAGATCATCCGGATATGGTGATCTGCTGCGGTGGTGACGGTACGCTTCATCATACGATCAACACGATGATTCAGAAAAATCTGGATTATCCTCTCGGGTATATTCCCATGGGTACGACAAATGATTTCTCCCGCAGTCTGGAACTTCCCCGGAAAACAGAAGATGTATGCCGGGCAATTCTGGACGGAGATATCATCGACTACGATATCGGTAAATTCAACGATGAGTATTTCAACTATGTAGCTGCGTTCGGGGTTTTCTCAGATGCCAGTTACACGACCAGACAGGAAGACAAAAACCTGTTCGGTTATGCGGCATATGTAGTCAACGCGATATCCAATCTGCCTCACTATGTCTCAGACCAGTATCATATGACGATTCATGCGGACAGCTTTGAGGCAGAAGGAAACTATATCTTCGGGGCTGTCAGTAATTCCATGAGTATCGGTGGTATGAGGATCAAAGGCTTCACAAGAGAACGTCTGACGGATGGTAAATTTGACCTGTTCCTGATCAAAGCTCCGCAGAATGCGAATGATCTGACAGAAATCGCTCTGGCATTAAGTTCCGGTGACTATAACCATCCCTATATAGAAATGAGAGAAATCACGAGAGTGGAATTTGAATCCAATGAGGAGACCGGCTGGACACTGGATGGAGAATTCGGGGGAACACATAAAAAAGAGATCATCACCCTGGGCAAGAAGATCAAGATGATCGTACCGGCAAGAAAATAAAGGATCGAACGAATCGATCCTTTTTATCTGTAAACTAGAAGTGTCCGCCGCTTCCGTGAGAGAAGCCGCCGCTGTTGATGGTCGTGCCGCCATGACTGTGACCACCTCCGGAACCGGATGAACTGCCGGTATTGATCGGAATACGTGTCTCTGTACGGTACATGAAGGAATCTTCACGTATGGCTAGTCTTAATCCATCTTCAGGGATGTAGTTCACTGCCGTGGTTTTGATTCCGGCAGTTTTGTTCTTGGCACGCAGTCGCAGGCATACAAGCAGGGAAGTCAACGGTGACAATACTGCTGTGATTCCCCGGAAATTCGCTCTTGTCTGTTCTTTCTGAGCTGCGATTTCTTCTTCACTAATTGTGGGTATATCTACAGGTGTACCCTGCGCTTCCTGGGATAACATGTACTCTGAATCGTTCAGGAACCTGTGCATGGCTTCATACCAGTCACCTTGCCTGAGTTCATATTCCACACCAGCTTCCACCTGGTCTTTTCCATAATCGGTAAATGCCCGGTGAGCTTTACTTCCATAGGCTGTTGTCAGATACTCACGTTCGTCCATATCGATGGTAAGCAGATAACCGTTCTTTTCCGGTCCGTATCCCATGTCTTCACTCTTGTACAGATATTCCGCGAACTCTGATAATCTTGTGTATCCCTGACGGTCATTCTCTATACGGATATACAGGTCTACTTCATAACGGTTACTGATTTCTATTGCTTTATCTTCCAGTTCCTGGACAGCAGAAGCCTCCAGAAGACCATAGTGATCAACGACATGTTTCGGGGATGCGCTGACCGGTAACAGCCAGAGACCAAAGAAGGCTGTGACGGCAATGAACCATGTGACTATACGTTTCATCTTAAGCCTCCTTATATCGCAAAGCTGATAATCAGCCAGAATACGGCAATCAATGCCAAAGAGATACCGATAAAGTAGAGTAAGAACTTCCGGTTATCCACAGGCAGGTCATCACCAATCATCTTACCGGTCTGTCCGTTCATCGCAAACATGTAGTTCTTTCCGTTCCATTGTGTTGTCAACATCCAGATTGGGAAGAAAGCATAGTGGATCTGGTCGTGTTTCAGACCAACAAAGCGCTGTTCCGGAGCGATGGAGTCATATCCCATTACCGTAGAATCAATCGCAGAACCTGCGGAATTCTTCATCCGTACATCTACACGTTTCGCATCATCTTCCGCAGATACATCATACTTATCTGCCAGGTATCCCGGCATATAACTGATCTGGAAGGGTACCATATCCGTATAGGAGAAAGGTTCCAGAGAGTCCATGAACGCATCCGGCATCTTGCTGGAAGCGTCCGCAGGCACATGTTTAAAACGTACATATCCTTTTCTGCGGATACGATAGTGTTCTGTCGTGGTGATCTGTTCCCTGGATGTCCTTGCGATATGAGTACGTGTACCGTGATATGTCATATCTGCGCTTGCTGTACCATCATACAACCAGAAAGGAACATAGATTCCCTGAATCTCCTGGATATGATTATCTGACTTAAATGCTGCCGGCAGGAAAGGTTTTCCATCATAGAACGAACTGAGTTTCTTTACTGCCGCATTCTTATCCAATTTGAACGGAATCACGTAGTCTGGTTTCAAAGCACCGGAAAACTGCGAGGGAACGATTGTCGGATTGCCGCAGTACGGACAACGTGTAGCAGCAGTATTATCATCACAGATCAGTTCTGCGCTGCAGGAAGGGCAGGTATAGGCACGCATATGCTGAGCCTCATCCTCTGTCCATTCCAGATAATCCGGAGCCGCATAGACATCATTCGCTTCAATCGCCGCGAGATTCGCATCCGCATACATTTCCTCGATTTCGGCAACTTCAAAAACAGAATCACAGTAATCACACTTCAGTTTCTGTTCTGCTGAATCAAAGTGGAGAGGACCGCCGCACTTGGGACATTTATAGTTTGTGACCTGATCGGGCATAATTAACTCCTTTCCGGAAGAACTAAAGTAAAATATGGCCGACCGAAACGGCCGGCCATATAACTCATTTATTCAGGTTTCTTGGTACCGCACTTTGTGCAGAAGTTACCGTTGTTTTCTGCTCCGCAGTTCGGGCAGAACCACTTGGTGCTTTCCGGTTTCTTGGTACCACATTTCGGACAGAAGTTATCTGTGCATTCCTGACCACATGTCGGGCAGGTCCATGTGTTTCCTGCAGGAGCCGGCTGAGGCGCAGGTTTCTGCTGTGCAGCATTGAGCATTGCGGCAGCGTCGATATTACCGGCCTGCTGAGCCATATTCATTGCCATGAATCCGGTAGGTGCACCTGCGGTATTGTTCGCGGCGTCTACCATTGCCTGGGAAACACTTCCTACGTAGTTGGCATAAGCCATACCGGGATCCTTGAATGCTGCATTTCTCTGCAGATCCAGTAATCTCTTTTCATCTTCTTCCAGGGCATTGACACTGGATACACCGAAGGAAACGATCTCAATACCACGGAGATCACGCCATTTGGCGCTTAACTGCTCATTCAGCGCGTCAGCCAGTTCACCTGTATGAGTGATGATCTGAGAATAACGGATACCATCTTCACCGGACAGTTTTGCCAACGCAGGCTGTAAAGCTGTCAGTAATTCAGTCTTCAGCTGATTGCTGATCTCATCTACGGTATAGACCTGGGCGAAGTTGCCGCATACGTTTGTATAGAACAGAATCGGATCTACTACACGGATACTGTATTCACCGAAGCAGCGGATACGGATATCCATATCGATATTCGCGTTCTTGTCCACAACTCTGAACGGAATCGGATTCGGTGTACCGTATTTGTTCCCAACCAGTTCTTTGGTGTTGAAGTAATAAACTCTCTGATCTTCCGCAGGCTGTCCGCCAAATTCAAAACGCTTACCGATCTGTGCAAAGATCGTCTTTACGCTTTCACCCAGATTGCCGGTAAAGAGGGAAGGCTCTGTTGAGGAATCATAACGATATTCACCCGGCTCGGCGCAGATATCCACAACCTTGCCCTGTTCAACGATGATCATGCATTGTCCATCCGCAACAGCGATGACAGAACCATCGGTAATAATATTGTCATTGCCGCGGTTTGCAGAAATGCCGCTGACCTTTTTCTTACCCTTTACTGCGATTACATTTGCAGGAATTGCTTCACAGTAGAAGTACTCTTTCCATTGTTCACTGAGAACGCTGGTGCCGGCAGCTAATGCAGCTTGAATTAATCCCATAATTATTGATCTCCTTCATTTATGTATCTCTATTATATATCATCTGTTCTTGGATGAAATATTAATTTCCGTAGACAATCTTTGTGACAAATCTGTTATAAACAGTAGAATATAGACAGAGAAAAGAGGTATACAGAGGATGATTGCGGTTGCGGCAACAGATAGATACTGGGCGATCGGATATCAGGGACATATGCTTGTGTATCTTCCGGAAGATCTGAAACACTTCCGTTCTTTAACTACGGGGAAAACCATCGTATACGGCAGAAAAACATTACTCACATTTCCCGGAGAAAAACCTCTGCCGGAGAGGAAGAATATTATCCTGTCCGGGAATCCGGATTTCCATGTCGAAGATGCTGTCGTAGTAAATAGTATTGAAGAACTACTGGAGATTCTTCCGGAGAATACCGATGATGTCATGGTGATCGGAGGGGGAGTGGTATACCACGAGTTACTGCCGTACTGCGACAAGGCAATGATCACAAGGATCGAGGCTGAATATGAAGCAGATACACACATGGATAACATGGATGAAGATCCGGAATGGGTATGTACGGAGCGGGGAGAGAACAAGGAATACAACGGTGTGATCTTCCACTATGATATCTATGAACGGGTGAAGGAATAAAAAAGGAGCAGAGAAATTCTGCTCTTTTTGGTAATCGTTACAGGATGATTACTCGGGTTTGGAGAAGGAGATCGGTGTTGCGCCGGTCATTGCGTCTTCCGCAAGCAGAGAGATCGGAACGGTCTCAAAATGCAGAGTGACGAATTCTCCTGTACGGCCGCTTTCCGTGGTGTATTCCAGGTGATATACCTTGGCACCTGTTTCAGAAGCTTTCGCAGTTGTTTCAATCACAAAGCTGGCGCCGTCTTCCATACCGTCAGCTGCGTAGTTTTCACCCTTATCTGCGCCTTCTTCATACAGATATACTTCCGTAACGTTTTCGCCTGTAGCATTGTACAGTGTGTATTCTGCTTTCAGCTCAGGTTCGCCGAATACGATCGGTGTAGCGCCTGTCAGAGTATCTGCGGCAGGGATAGCGATAGCTGTCTCTTCAACATGGAGTGTTTCGAATGCGCCTGTGTAGCCGCCTTCAGTTTTGAACTCAAGAACGAATTCACTGTCTGCCGGAACATCCTCAAGAGTGATTTCGACAGAAGTGTTATTCTGCAGACCATCTTCCGCAAAGTTCTGGCCTTTATCTTCACCGTCGTAAATATAAAGGTCTGTAAGCTTTTCGCCTGTGGTGTTCCAGACAGTATAGACACCTGTACCTGTTTCTGCTGTTTCAGGTGTAGCAGATGCGGCAGGTGCGGTTGTTTCTGCAGGAGCATTAGATGAGCAGCCAACCATCATCATTGCAAGGATGCCGGCTGTAATACGTGCATAAGTTTTCATTTCTTTCCTCCTAAATGCATTACCATGCTTACTCAAGATAGCACCCTATATGGAGTTAATCAAGAAGAATTGTATATAATGAGATTAAGAATAATACGGTATAAATGGTATAAAACAAACAGTAAGAATAGTAACACTTTATTCCGGGCATAATATGGCAAAATAAAGGACCATGTTTTGTACATGATCCTTTTCTGTGACAAAGTTATTTCTGCGTGTATTACGCGTCTGTTTTCTGAATTTCATTCATATGTGCGTAATATCCGTTGAGTTTCAGGAGTTCCTCGTGTGTACCACGCTCTGTGACTTTGCCTTCTTCAACCACGAGGATCTGGTCAGCGGCGCGGATCGTACTCAGGCGGTGCGCGATGGCTACGATCGTCCGTTTCCCGGCAAGGTTATTGATGGCATTGCGGATCTGTTGTTCGGTTTCTACATCTACCGCTGCTGTCGCTTCATCCAGGATGATGATCGGTGATCTGCGGAGAATTGCTCTGGCTATGGCGATTCTCTGTTTCTGTCCGCCGGATAGTTTTATTCCTCTTTCTCCGGTTCTGGTGTTATAGCCATCGGGCATTTCCATGATTTCCGCGTCAATGTTTGAAGCTTTCGCTGCTTCGCGTATCTCATCCATGGTTGCTTCAGGTCTGGCATAACTGATATTCTCCGCAATCGTCCCGTTGAACAGGAATGTATCCTGCAGTACGACAGAAATGTTCCTGCGCAGGCTCTCAATCGTTACGTCCTGAATATCTTTGCCGTCGATGAGGATTCTTCCCTTCTCCGGCTCATAGAATCTGGAAATCAGTTGTGTGATTGTTGTCTTTCCTACACCTGTGGGTCCTACAAGCGCAAGCATTTCTCCGGGATGACAGGTAAAGGAGATATCATCCAGTACCTGTGTTCCTTCAATATACGAGAAACTGACATGGTCAAAGGCTATCTCGCCTTTGCAGGTGCCCAGGTCTTTCGCTCCGGGTTTATCCGCAATTTCGCAGGGAGCATCCAGGATCATCATGACACGCTCCGCACCGGCAAGGGACTGCTGCATGTTTTCCACAAGATTTGCCAGACCGGTAACCGGCTGATAGAAAAGGGAAAGATACAACAGGAAGGCAACGATGTCTTCTACTTTCAGGCCTTCCTTGTAAGCGAGATATCCGCCGAATCCCACGACCAGGATCGTACCAATGGAAGAGATAAACTCTACCGAAGGATGAAAGATCGCACTGATCCGGAGAGCATTCAACATGGCTGTCACATGTTCGAAGTTCTTTTCGTTGACTCTCCCGGTTTCGTATTCTTCACGTCCGAAAGACTGGATCTCATGGATACCGGAAAGATTATCCTGGAGTTTTCCGTTCAGTTCACCCATCTTAGACTGTGTGATGCGGAAGAAGGGACGCACTTTTTTCGCAAAGAATATTCCGGAGACCAGGATCAGCGGAATCGGCGCACAGGTAATCAGGGCAAGCTTGAAATTGATACTGAGAAGGATGATCAGAACGCCCAGGAAGGTAACGATATTGGTGATGGATTCCGGGATCATATGCGCATAGAGCAATTCAAAATCCCGGGTATCGTTGATGATCCTGCTCATCAGGTCACCGGTCTGTTTATCGTGGAAGAAGCCCAGATGCATACGCTCCAGCTTGTCGTATGTCTTGGTACGCAGATCTCCCACCAGATACCAGGCAGCCTTATGCGCCATATAGTTACTCATGAAACGGAAGACGATCCGGATCAGATATAAACCAATCAGGATCATGGTCAGGTTCCTTATTGTTTCCAGGTCTGCCGCATCTACACCGTTACTCACGATTCCGGTCATGGCGGACAAGACACGCGGAGCAGCCAGATTGACAAGGGTAAGCGATAATGTCGCAAAGATCGCCAGGACATAAAGGCCACGGTAACGGATGGCTTCTTTACTCAGTTTCCACAGGGTTCTCATATATCTATTATAAAAGATAAGTGATTCTATACAACAAGTACCAATCGTATTCCTGTTACTGCAAACACCCGGATTTCCCTGACTTTTATCAGAAAACAAAAAAATGTCAGCGAACAACACCAAATGAAACCAGATTAGCCTATTTCTGCGTGTTTGATACACAGATAAATGAAATAAAGGGTTTATATTTCAGCATAATCACGGAACAAAACGAAATGAAATCAAAGATTTAGAATAATTATGCCTTCATACAATCCATTTTGAAATAAGCGTGCAGAATCATTCGGGTGTCACAACAAAGAGGTGCTGACCAACCAATTTTATTCATTGCATCAAAACTATATTATTTTTGTTTTTTTATGAGAACCGGAATAAACCTGTTTCGTATGAAATGTGTTTATTGTTTTTGTTTTGTAGTCCAACCGTAAACATATTTGGCACGAATGTGTTTATTATTGCTGTTTGTTAACTACATTTATTAACGTCTTATAGGAATCAGTAGCAGATGAAATGAATGTAAAGATTTTTTCTTCAACTTTCATTTCAATCTCTATAAACTCAATGATTGGATAACGTTTGTTCGTTTTGTATCTAAGATCTGGAGTGCCGTCGTAATTTGTATGCTCATACAGATAATGAACTGTTCGAAAACCTGTCGGAACAGTACTATCCCGAATGATTCCTTGTTTTTTATACAATTGTATATGAGTTTTTTTGTATGGGATGGCTTTGAATTTCGAATTCTCATACAAATACATTGTTTCAGGGCAAAGAATTATCGTACTGTATGGAAGGTGAATTGTCAGGACATTACCGTCACAGTAATTGGCAAGATAAAATTTATTTTCTGTTTGGCAACTTGAATACTGAAGATTGTCCATGGGAACCAAAAACCCATCAAGTTTCTTTAGGTTATTCTTGTCAGCACTTATAAGAAATAAGCCTTTGCTGTTTCTTAGCATGTCCATTACTGCAATATTGCTGTTTATAAGATTCTCAACATCTTGTCCCATCTCATATCTGACACTGATTTTCTTTTTAAAAAATCTATGCGAGTTTTGTTCTATTATCTCTGCAACAATATCAGGTGCAATTTGCTTTTCGTTCAAATAGTATCGAATATCCGGTTTTTTTGAAGGTGTTACATCAAATTTCACCAGAATATCCGCTTGTGTAAACTTGGGAATAGATTCGATATCAGATAGTATTTCAGTTTCTTCCTCGGTATCTTCATGGTTTGGACCTATATCGTTTTGTTCATATACTTCGGGTTCTTTTATACTCTCGTTTACAACATATATCGATGTTCCGGATGAGTTTCTCGTTTGTATTATTACCCCCTCCTGTAGGAGATAATCAATCAGTCTTGCAGCCCGGTTGTATCCTATACCAAAATACCTTTGGAGTAATGATGTAGAAGCCTTTTGCTGATCAACAACATACTGTTTCGCATCGTTATAAAGCGGATCGACTGTTTCAAGATAAGTGAGTGGATCCTCCCCACGATCCGCCATGTGACGAATAAAATGCTCGTCCATCTTTGTCTGATAAAGACTTTCAGTGTATTGAACTATATTATTCATTTCAGGATCAGTAATGGTAGTCACTATCCCGTGGTACTCATTAAGATTATTCGAAATCTTAATTATCATTTCACCATTCCCCATGAGATACTTTCCTGCAGAATCGTCTGGTGTCGTCTTGGCACCTGCGGCTGGGAGATAGGTGAAAAATACTTTTGTATTCATATGGCTGTTTATTGTGATTGGCAAATGTTCTGCTTCAGTAAAATTATCACTGAGAATTAAGTGCACTCCTACAATGGACGACAGATCTAGAATACGCTCGAGTTTTGACCAAACGGTATTAGCATCGTTTATAAGAATTTCAGAATAATAATTAATCAGTACAACTATGTGTGGCAGTTTATCCTTTTCGCCAATGGTCTTCTGGTTATATGAGTCCAGATTTTTGACATGTGCTTCCACAAATAAGGATCTTCTGATATCACAGAGTTTTTCAATGAAATCTAATGCTATGTGTGACATCTCTATGTTATTGATCACAGGAATCAGCAAATGTGGTGCATGATTATACGGAGAGAATTCGACTCGTCTTGGATCTATAAGCACCAACCTCACATCTTCCGGAGTGGAATTGATCAGCAATGACATGATAGTTGCGTGTAGAAAAGATTCTTGTTCTACACCAGTTGATCCGGAAATAAGAATGGTATCCAGCTTATTAAGGTCAAAATACAATTCAGTTCCGGACAAATCTTCACCCACACAAATTGTTAGAGGAGAAGATGATAATAATCTTGTCCTGAACATCACTTTTTTATATGGGATATTCAAGGCATGTAAACTTGGAATATCTATACCAATAGCATTCTTTCCTGGGATTGGTGCTTCAATATTCAGGAAACGAGTGTTTAGTAACATTTGTAAATCTGCAGCATTGTTTTTTATATCACGGATACGAATAGTTTTGCCAAGCCGGATTTCATAACGGGTGATAGGCGAGGAAGAATAACAAGATAAAAGCTCTGCTTCTATTCCTAGTTGCTGCAGGGCATTCATTAATTCACCCGCCATTTCAGAAGCATAATCTTTGTTTTCCTTAATCTGCTGAATATAATTTTCGTCAGGATCATCCAGAAGTTTTAAGAAAGGATCATCCCCACCACTCCAGAAAACAGAATTGTCGTTTTGTTCATCTGTTTGCTCCACAAGTATAGGGTTTACTTCTGTTGAATGGGAATCCGTTTCTTCTGCTAAAGCATCTTCCTGATTATTTGCCACATCTTCATCGGGCTCGGAGTCTGTTCCCTGAGGTTCATATGATTCTTCCGTGATTACACTATCTTGGTTGATTTTGGTCTCTTCAACTTGAGAGGTTTCTTTTTTCAATCCTTTGTTTACTCGATTGACCAGGTCTTTGCTGATCTTGAACTGTGTAGATTGAATGAAATCCATCGCTTCCTGGTAATTCTTCATCTTCAAAAGAGTTCTGACGTAATTATTCGGAGAATACGGAAGATCGCGATTTTCATCCATGCATTCTTTAAAGACTGCCAGTGCTTTCTCATATTGCTTACCGTCAAGGTATTCAAGCCCCAGGTCATTTTTGACGTCAGGAGCATCCGGTATTCTTTCTAGTAATTTTTCCAAATATGATGCTGCGATTAGATGTTCTTTTTTATTTGAATATGCACTTCCAAGCACACTGAACCGTGATACGTCATCAAAGAAGAAATGAGTGGTAGTATCATTCATCAATGTAAGGATCGAGTCCCAATCACGATTACGTAATGCCTGATGAATAAGCAGATCTGATGCGATAATACTGTTTGGATAATCCTTTAGATATTGTGTAAGGCTATTTTTGATATCTGTTGGGCTGTTACTGTAATAGTAAAATTTGACAGTATCACACAACTCCAGTAATCCTTCTTCTGTCTGTAGTTTCTCAAGGATGATTCGAATATGTTCCCAGAAACCTGGAAAAGCGTTTTTATACACAGATAAAAAATCATAATAAAAATCGGTTTCATTTAAAACTATATTTTTCTGTCTTTAGGGAGAGAAGACCTCATCAAGAAGAGATAAGCATTTTTCATAATCGTGGGCATCATATGCTAGATAAGCTTTAATGAATTTGTGATCAGAGGGTTTGTCCTTACTTGTGTTTTCCAGCAAGAATTCTCTGGCATTTTCCTCCAATTTATAATCAGGTTTATATGTGTCCGTGGTGCCTACGAGTAACGTTAAATATTCATTTAGCATGATATGTCTGTATTCATATGCAACGTCTTTTTCCGGTATTTCATCGATCCTTTGGGAAAGCTTTTCATAAGGATCATTTCCGGCAAATTGATAGAATTCAGACACGTAATCCCGTTCTTGATTATTATCAGTCATTGTATAGTGCCTCCATGCTGCAAAATGATTTGTACTATCGATGTCTTAGGAGAGATATAAAAGTAAATGAACCGTATACTTGCGTACATTCCTGTCTTTTGAATTGAATGCCGAAATAGCTTCAACTATTTAGCGTATCTTCTCGTACTGAAAAAGGCGTTGCGCAATTGTTAACGTTATTTATAAAGAACTGAATAATCAGTTCCAAATTGATTTCTTGAGACTGTGATAAGTGATGACTATTGTTACGTTCTTGTCATACCATTTTTCACTTGTTAACCCTTCACCATTACAAGTAATCAAAGTAACTTTACCGTCTTTTCTTCGAAGTAGTAAATCGTTTAATGGTATCAATTGAATATTATTGAAACCTAAAGCTCTCAACTGTTTTTCAACAGCAAAAGCATCTTTTCCTTCATAACGTAACATTTCAACAGGTATTTTTATGTCATCAGGAGAAGAAGGGGGATCAAATTCTCCAGAATAAATTGAAGAAAATAAGAGTATAGACATGAGAAGAGCCATTAATGAAAAGAGGAAAGGCAAAATATTATTAGGCTGCATGTTAGTAAAAGAGGTAACTTTTCCGAAACTAAATAATAGCCCAATAATACCTGCACAAAGGAGGACAAATGCAAATGAAACTGCAGCAAAATAATTGAGAGAACCTTTGTTTACAGCTTTTTGAAATTCTATTCTTTTTCTTTCTGTCTTTTTGGGGTCTTCTATTACGGGGGATGTAGTTTCAATATTATTATCATCATGTCCACTAGCATCTGCTTCAGAAGCATCTATTGCTTCATCTAGCTCTTTATAAATATCCTCAAAGTCTTCTTTAACCTTCGTGTTTGCTTCAGGCTCATTATCAAAAAGTAATTGTGTTCCGCAGTACTGACAAAAAGCCACCTTTTGATCTGGATTCAATTGAACAAAAGCATTGCAATTTGGACATTTTATCTTTATTAAACGGGTCATGGTTCTATTAACCTCTCTGTAATAAATTTATACTTTTATTATACATTACCTTACTACATCCGGCTCGATCGAGAAATGAAGATCTTACAATACATTTAATGCATCGAAACTGTATTATTGCCGCATTTTTCAAGAGGACTGGAATAAACGTATTTGGCATGAAATGTGTTTATAGTTCAAAACAAGATAATAACAGTATAATAATTTATAGAAATACAATATTTTTATGGAGTCAAAAATGCCTAAGTTAATTAAGTTAAATTGCCCTAATTGTAATGCTGTTTTAGAGGTTGATTCAGATCGCAATCAATTGTTTTGCTCTTATTGTGGACAGAAGATTCTACTTGTTGATGATGAAGTGAAAGTGGTAAATGTAAATATTCGTAAAACGGTAAATGTCAATAAAACCGTCAAAAATGTAAATGTTGATGAGGCAGGGGTGAAAAAAGCCGAAGCAGAAATCAGGAGAGTCTCATTTGAAGAGAAAAAATATGCTTCCGAATTAAGAAGAAAAAATACCAAAATCGTATTCATGATATTTTTAGTGATTGCTGGTGTATTACTAACAACAAGTGGATTTTCTGGCTTATGGAATGATAAAAATGCAAACGAAATTGCTATGTCTTTGGGGATGTTTATCACATTGTTGCCATTCCTTGCATGGATGATCGAAGTGAAACGTTCACGATAGTTAAGTATATCCAGTTCGAACTTTCATATGGCACGATTACATGCCAGACTAGACTGCATATAACAATATAATAAAAGCCCTCACTTCAATGAACTTGTAAGATAAAAGTAGACAACGGAAAAAGTCAGACAGGACTTGAGCCAAGGTCTACTTTTAATTATGATCAGAACACAAGAGGAAAAAACATGGGATGTAAAAAAGGCATAAAACACAAACAATACACAGCAGAA
>JAFRMA010000034.1 GCA_017430925.1 Solobacterium sp.
ATATATAGAGTCTGTTGCTTGCGGAGATATATGTAATGAAAAAGACCGATGATAAAAGACAGCAAAAGCTTCTTCTATGTTCCGCTCTGGTGATGATCCTGACTCAAGGCGGCACCATGCGTGTTTTTGCCATGGAAGAAGAACAGCCTGAAGAAACGCAGACCGAAACCGTGCAGGAGATCACGCAGGAACAAGCCTCCCCTTCCGAGGAGATCACAGATACTGATACGGAAGAACAGGAATATGTTGCTGAGACAGCTGCCGAAGAAAGCGAAGAGACCGATGCGGTGGATCAATCCGGGGATGTGACGATCACCATTGGTGATACGTCCTTTCATCCTGAGGATGAAGAGTCCTCCCACTGGACAAACGGCACCGGATGGAAGAATATACCTCAGCAGTACGTCGCCCTGGTAAACTATGATGGCAGCGGGACAGCGGTATCTGCAGACGGCGGTGTTCTGAAGCTTGCGGTTGCCGGCATCAACAAGATCGGTTCACTGGCAGGAGACTGTTCCGTTCAGATCACAGGAACGGGAATCGTACTGATCGACAGTATCGATATCAAAAAAGGCAATCAGATCACCCTGCATCCGAATACCGCCCTCTACAGCGAAGGAAGCGCAGCAATCTTCCTGAAACAGGATGACGGAAGCTATCTGCTCATCAACGGCAGTATCCCCGGCATTCTGGATGAAGAATATACACTGGATAATGTCAATCTGAGAATACCGAAAGATTCCTCCCTATCTCTCCGTGCCATGTGTATACGCACAGAGGAATGGCATGAGGAAGAAACCGGCGAGTTAAAGACAGACGTTACTTATTTCACGGATTCCATTTCTTATGAAGACAACAATCCGGTACATGAAAACGGATTAGTCACCATTGAAGATAGCGGGGCGCGACTGATTCTCGGGAAAAATGCCACTCTTACGGTTGACGACGGCGGTTCCATCCAGCTTAAGAACATAATGAATAAAACTGTATTATTCCCCTATTATGTAAAACCGGAGATTGTCATCCACGGCACACTGAATGTCAATGGCTATATAGAGGGCGGCTGTGTGGATATCAATGATGGAAAGCTTAATGGAAGCGGATCGGTCAAATCCGCAGAAGTTACACTTGGAGCTCCAGGAAAACTGTCAACGGATCTTGTTCTGGAAAATAGTTATCTCACGATCTGGGGATCCGAAAGCGGAACGACGGCTTCCCCAACGATCAAAGATAGCGTAATCTATCTGAAAGGTAATATCGTTCATCTGCCGGAGCTGAATGTCTCAGGGAATTCTATTATCGGTCTTGACACCGAAGGAGAAAGTATCAATTCTTACTCCATTGGAGATATTACATTAAGCCAGGACAGTAATCTTTCCATTCTTGCCAATGAGCACGATTACTGGTCACATGGTGATGCGTTCGGCGCCCCGGACAGACTTCTGGAAGACAGTCATCTGAGAATCAGCGGGAACATCACCGGCGGTACTGTCTCTGTACTTGCGGGATGTGTAGAGTATGACGGTACACAAACAGATGTACTTCCCCTTGTTCCTGTTCCGGGAAAATATGCTTCCTACGCTTCCAGAGTACTGGTCGAGAGTGAAGACATCGAATTGGAATCCACGATATCTCCTCTGAATATCACCTCAGCAGACGCCTTAGAACTTTCAGATAGTGATGAGATTCCTGTAATGTTATACACTGTCCGGGATGCGTTAGAGATGGAACGTGCTGAAGCCCGCTCATGGGAAGTTGAAGATAGTGCTACTCTGCCTTCTCTGCAACGGGATAGCGACCAGGAATTTACCGCAAAATCTTTCCTGATACAGTATGAGATTGTTGATGACGATACGGTAAATGAGATTCACGGAAACTACTTCTATGCCGTAGAAATAATATACTCAGATCTGAACCGTACCCGCCTGTGGCTGGGTGATCCATACACCTTCAATACAGAGAACGTAATTCTGATCCGTGCACTGAAGTGTACAGGTAAAGGCGGACAGGGTGGCTCAACAACGACTCACACCGGCACTTCCTTCACCGGCAACGGTGAGCTTGGCGGTACCGGGAATGGCTTAGCAGATCCCGGAAGCGGTACGGTCATCTACGGGGAGAATACAGATCCTGAACCCACACCCGAAACAACACCCGAAACAACACCCGAGCCAACACCTGAGCCTACACCTGAGCCCAAACCGGATGACAGCGGAAATAACAGCAGCAGTTCTTCCGAAAACAATACCGCACAGACGACACCCACACCGGTCCCGGAATATGTATATACCGACACCGGGAATAACCGGAAAGACCCGGCGGTCACCGGCTTTATCGTGGAGTTCTATGTCAACGGCGGTTCCTACATCGTTCCCCAGGCAGTTAAATACGGCGGAACAGCTTCTGAACCGGCAGCTCACGTAAAAGAGGGCTATCTCTTCAGCGGATGGTACAAAGACATGGATCTCACCGAACCGTTCGATTTCCTGACGCCGATCCGGTCGGATACGATCCTCTATGCGAAATGGATCAAACAGGAAGAACCTGAACCTTCTGCCTCTGCTGTGCCGGAAGAAACAAAACCTGCAGATTCCCTGCCTGCTGCACCCGCAGAGAAAAACAGTCTGTGGCTGTGGATGATTCCGGCAGTATTGGCAGCCGTAATCTTGTGCCTGGTCTGGATCTTCCGCAGAGACGACGGTGAAGAAGAGGATGAATAAAGACAAGGACCGCAGGCTGGTATTGTAAATGAACGTAGGGCAGGAGAAGAAAACCTGTAAATAAACATAGGGTTACCCCTGTAAATAAACGTAGGGTTTACAACCAAATAAGGGCCGGAAAGCCAAGAAGCTGACCGGCCTTTTCGAATGTCAATTTTGACGTCGAGGAATGGTGTTCTCAAGCTTTTCGGTATTGTATGATTCGGATCGATTCAGAACATACATGGCACGATTTCTAAAACGGTCAAAGTTAACGTAACCATTAGCCAGCTTAAGAAGGAGCTTGATATATTTATTCCTGCCTTCAACAGGACCGCTGGTAACACGGGCAGTGATCGTCTTCCTTGAGCCATCAGAAGTTGTTATCTTTTTTGTCATCGTGTGGAAGGAGTTGAGGATCTCCTGGCGCCAGTTGGAAAGTGTCAGTCCCATACTCATCATTTCCGGAATGTCTGAAGCGATGAAGTCATCGATCAGCTGGTCAAGATGAGAGGAGGGCTCCTGTTCAGTCATAGAGTCTTTATCAAAACGCATATATCTTTCCTTCAGGTTCCAGGCTTTAGAAAGGTCAGAGTGGATATCAAGGATCATCTCCTGCAGTCTTTTCTCGGACAGCTGATATCGGAAATGATGATTGTACTTGACCTCATTCCAGGCATTGAACTCTACATCGTGGTAAAGAAGATCTTTGCGATATTTGAGCAGATAATATTCATCAGATCGTTTATCATCAGCGTACATCCTGAGGATCCGCAGCCTGACGTTATCGAGCGCATCGTTGAGGTATTTGATAACGTGGAACGGGTCTGCACATAAGCGGGCATCGGGAAAACAGGCACGAACAGCTTCACGGTAGTTGTCATTCATGTCTATGGAGAAGTATTTGACTTTCTTACGTTCTTCTTTGGGAATCGTACGGAAGTAATTGATGATCCGTACTTTTTCTCTGTTTGAACGCATATCGATGACATATCCTTTATTCAGACTGAGGATCATCAGAGCGTATTTCTTGTGTGCTTTTCTTGAGAAATAGAACTCATCCATACCGACACATTCAGAGAACTCTCTTCTTTTGACCTGTACATGTTCATCGAATATCTTGATCACTTCTGTACGTGTAAGAGAGACCGTCCGGGCAACAGAAGAGAAAGTCTGGTTGTATTGTTTGAGAAGTTTTAAAACATTATCCACTGTCGTATCAGAGATATTGCGATATTGAGATTGAAAGGGATCTTTTTCGAAGAAGGTAGTACCGCATTTAGGACAGATGAAGCGTCTGGCAGAGTATATGATCGTACATCGCTCATTGAGATATTTGGCATGTTCGATCTTCTTATTCCGATATTCCTTAATGCGTTTGGTGAAGGTACCGCAGTTTTGACAGATAGCTCCATGATTTACCAAACGGACATGGATCAGATGATGATCCAAATTGTTTTCCTTCCGGATCACTTCGCGGCAGTAGTCTACATCAGTATCTTTCAGACCGATGACAGACGTGATAGAATCACTCATAGGCAAAAGCCTCCTTTCATTGGGATACGTTCATATCCATTGTATGAAAGGAGGCTTTTAATGTCTGTGTCAGGGGCACCCTACGTTTATTTACAGCGAATTTACTAAAACCCTACGTTCATTTACAGGCAGGGGGTACACCCTACGTTTATTTACAATACCCGCAGGCTATGCGGTCCTTTTCATATCCGTCTGTCATTCCTGCACGCATGTATGATCACATGGCGGATACAGCCGTTTAGTCTCCGGCAATGATCTCCCATATGACAGGCAAATGTTCCGAAACAAGTCCGGCATTCGTTTGTGCTTCAAGATCTCTTCGGATCGTTTCTCTCTGCCCGTCCCCAAGACCCGCAAGGATACGGAAGAGACGGTCACATTCATCATACCGTCCTGTATACAGGCAGGCATATGCGCGGTTCAGATTTGCCAGTACGCTGTCAGGCTGCAGTTCACATGCCCTCACTGCGGCCCGGAAAGCTTCTTCAGGATCTCTCTGATGGATCAGATAATCGTAGGATCGCCATGTATGATACTGGGATCGATCGTATACCCCAAGCTGATCATAGACAGCCGCATAGACCTCCAATCCGGATTGGAAATACGCTTCGGATTTTTTATAGTCTCCGGCTTTGAACGCATTTTCTCCGACGTTGAGCAATGCTGTTGCATACAGCGAGGCATCCGAAGCAGTTTTTGTCTTGTCATATACTTTCCCGTAAGCTTTACCAGCTTTCTGATACAGAGGATCTGCCTGTTCGTAGTGTCCCCGGATATTCATGCATAATCCGTAATTGTTATAGAGTTCCCCCAGAAGCAGGGAATAGGTCAGGTTCTCTTCATCTTCTGCCAGTTTTTCTGCGGCTTCAGTTGCCTGCAGGAATGTACGCTCCGCTTCCTCAAAATTACCGGCATCCATCAGGCAGGAAGACAAGGAAGACATTGCCCGGAGATGATCCGCCAGAACCTGAAGAGAATCGTTATTCTGTCTCAGTGATTCATATTCCGTACATGCCTGACGGAGATATTCCTCTGCATCTGCGTATCTGCCGCTGCGGTACAGATATACGCCATAGTTATCCAGGAGCTGCGCTTTTGTCTTTTGCGTATTTTCATCAGGAGTTTCTTTTAACAGATCCAAGGCGTACCGGAAGTAGTCTTCGGCTTTGACATCACCGTTACTGACAGCGTTTGCGACCGCATTTCCGGCCATTCTTGCCAGGACAGATAAATCTGCACCGGGAATGTTTTCCATGGCAGAAATCGCTCTGTCGTAGTCTTCTGCAGCTTCTGTATACTTCCCTGCCGCATGCTTGATATTTCCCCTGTTGTTATAGGCAGACGCCAGCAGCTGGTCACTGCCCGGATATTTTTCATCGACCAGTATTTTTATATACCCGATAGCCATTTCTTCCGCATTCAGAGAATCTTCATAATTTCCCAGCACACTGCCGGCATTGGCCAATTTCTCATAATTCGATGCAATCTCATAATTCGCATTATTTTTATCTGTAGAAAGCCGGAGGATCTGGTTGATCTCTTCCGTATTTCTCTTCAGTATACCCGCGATCCGTGAATACGCACCCGGTACATTCGTCAGATGATTCGGAAGATCATATGTCAGTTCCCGCAGGATATTCATGGATGCCTGTTCACGCCGGCAGGAGACTTCACGATAGTTCCCTGCCAGATTCATCAAGGTCAGACTTACTGCCGCAACCAGGATCATCACCGCTGCCGAAATACCTGCACGCGTGATAAACCTGCGGTTCCTGCGAAGCGTATGTTCCCTTCTCAGTTCACTTTCCGGACAGCCGGTTACACCCGCAATGACTTTTAGTATCTCGGCTTCTGCCTTTTTGACCATCTGCCTGTAATCATTAGCTTCATTGCGTATATCCATGACACGGTCCATGACTCCGGGTACACTTTTCAATGTCGGAGGGAAAGAACTGTCCGCATCACCCGTGATCAGTAACGGATAGATCTTATCTGCACGGCCCAGTTCAATGAACTCCATGACTTCCCTGTCTACCCACTCTGAAGACGGTGTATCCGTGGAACAGACAACGACCAGACAGTTTGTGGAACGAAGTGCTTCATCTATGGTATTGGTGAGGATACGGCTTACCGGAAGCTCTTCAGTATCACGGAAAGCACGCTGTATATCGGTATACCCTTGTCTGCGCAGAGATTCAGGAAGACGGTAGCTTTCAAGCATGTTAAAGACTGTCTGGGTCAGCTGACTGTCCAGAGGCTTATGACGATAGCTGAAGAAAACATCATACTTGTAATCCATACTCACTGCCCATCCGTTTCCGTATCGACATTGATATCGATCCTGCTTAACTCTTCTTTCACTTTCTCTGCGGTTTCCCGTATGTACGTCAAAGCCTCCGGCTCATCCGCAAACAATTCCGGAAGTTCATTCAATGTATACTCTATGATCTCTGTATTCAGCCGGATCTGC
>JAFRMA010000005.1 GCA_017430925.1 Solobacterium sp.
ATCACTTCAAATTGAGGATCCAGTACAACAAGATCTGCGTCATGGCTGATCTCAATACTGCCGAGATGATCCTCTTCCTTAAGCAGAAGCGCAGGATTGGCAGTGCAGGAACGTATCGCTTTTACCGGATCAACCTCACAATTCTGAATCAGACGTTTCAAGCCTTCATTGATCTTCAATGTACTGCCGGCTAATGTATCTGTATCTTTCAGGTATGCGGCACCGTTATCCTTCAGTGTAACGATCTGGTCTCCGAAGAGATAATCTCTGCCGGTCGTAAGACCCTTGCAGGAAAGCGAATCACTGACCATAATCGGAGCTGTAATAGTCTTGGCATGATAGAAGATATGCAGGGCTTCCGGTGATACGTGCAGTCCGTCCGCAATGATCTCCGAGGGAAGATCATGCATGCGCAGGGCGGCTCCGCTGACACCAATCTCACGATGATGGAAGGGGGACTGGCGGTTAAAGGTATGGGTGATGGAACCGGCTCCGTCCTTAACGGCATCTCTGACTTCCGCAAAATCTGCCGCGGAATGACCGATGGAGACGACAATTCCGTGTTCTCTGCAGAAACGGATCAGCGTATGATCCATATCCATTTCCGGCGCTGCCGTCACAATACGGATGAGATCTCCGTAGTCTTTGTATAAGTCTTCAAATTCCGTAATATCCGGCCTGCGGATATACTGCATGTCCTGGGCTCCGGCATAGAGGGGATTCAGATAAGGTCCTTCCAGATGTACACCCAGGATCTGTGCGCCGCTGGGTTGGTTTACTGCCTGGCGAATCGTTGCGAGAGCACTGCGCATGTTGTCTATGGACGTGGCTGCAAGCGTAGGAAGAAAACCGGTGACTCCTTCCTTGAGAAGTTGTTTCTGCCAGTGTTTCAAACCTGCGATATCCCCACGCAGTGTATCGAAACCATAGGCACCGTGGGTATGAATGTCGATTAATCCCGGAAGGATATACGCATCTTCGTAATCGTGATCCGGTTGTTTCTCTCCATAGTTAAAAAGATGAATGATATGTCCATCATTCATCTCTATCTGAGCTTTGACAAACTGATCTCTGATCCAGATCTGACGGCTCTGTATAATCATTTTTTCTGCATCCTTTTTTCTCTGGCTTCCTTGAAGGAAATCATGTACGGAATACCATCATACATCCGGATCAATCTTTCCTGGGTTTCATTCATATTATCTTCCGTACAGGGAAGAACTTTGACATACGCATACTTGCCGTTCTGCAGGTCTTCGAATGCCCGGGAGATCGACTGATTCGTCAGTACGTTGAATACTTCTTTATTAATATTACGGGAACCGCCGACGTAGGCTTTTTCATAATGATCATAATTTCCATCCGTTACCGGTTTGTCATATACCGTGATAACATAACAGCCTGGTTTCGCTTCACCATCCGCCTTGTACTGATCCTTGAACGAAGAAGAATCAACCCATTCGTTTTTATCCGAGCTTTTTACGGAAGCGTCCTTGGTTTTCTCGCTGATGACATAAGCCGCAATCAGGGCAATCATCTCCAGCAGGGATGCCAGGGGATAGAAATAACTTTCTATGCAGACAGCGGTAAGCAGGGCAATCGTCATCAAGAGAGCGCTGGTGCGGTGATGTCTGCCTACTTTCATATATATAATGATACCGATAACGGCCAGAATCACACAGAGGACAAACCCCAGGGGAATTCCTTGTATAACTTCCTGATTTAATACTTCCATGGTTTTCTCTTTCTATTTCCGGTGATACAGTTTCTTGTGCTGATATACAGGATCAAAGGTGACATTTACACCAAGTTTGCGGAATACCTCGGCATCTTCCAGAGGGAGAATTACCGTACAGTGTGCCTCAGAGCCTTTCAGGTCATTCAGGTGAGCCATCGCCTTGGCGGTAATCTTATTGTCCTTGGCTGTGATTGCGAGGGCAATTAACAGTTCATCACTGTGCAGACGCGGATTGTGGTTGCCGAGATTGTTGATCTTCAGATCCTGGATCGGTGTTACATAGGATGGATCGATCAGCAGGGTATCCTTGGGAATATTGCCTAATGCCTTGATGGAATTGATGATCACGGCAGCTGACGGTCCGAACAAAGAAGAAGTCTTGCCGGTGACGATACGTCCGTCCGGTAACTGAAGGGCGATTGCCGGGGCGCCGGTATCTTCTGCTTTGGCTCTTGCGGTAACAGTGACGGCACGGTCTTCCGGTGTAATACTGAGTTCATTCATCAGGAACTCGATCTTGGTTACCGCGGAAGCAGGTACACGTTCTGCCTTGGCATCCACAAGCACACGGTAATAGCGGCGGATTACTTCGGCTTTGGCAGCTTCTACAGCAGCGTCATCGTCAACGATACAGAAACCCACCATGTTTACGCCCATGTCGGTAGGAGACTGGTATAACTGTTTGTTCTGGATCCTCGTGATGATCCGGTTCAGTACCGGGAAGATCTCTACGTCTCTGTTGTAGTTTACGGCTTTGACACCGTAGGCTTCAAGGTGATAAGGATCGATCATATTGACATCATTGAGGTCTACGGTAGCGGCTTCATACGCGAGGTTGACCGGATGATGCAGGGGAAGGTTCCATACAGGGAATGTCTCAAATTTGGCATAGCCGGACTGAATACCCCGGATCTGGTCGTGATACAGCTGGGAGATACAGGTAGCCATCTTTCCGGAACCCGGACCAGGTGCTGTAACAACGATCAGTCGATGAGATGTCTGAATATAGTCATTCTTTCCGAGACCGTTCTCTGAAACGATGAAATCAAGGTCGGTAGGGTAGCCGGGAATAGAATAATGTTTATAGCAGGGAATGCCGGCAATCTGTAACTGGTGCATAAAGGCATCGGCAGAAGGCTGATGCTCATACTGTGTGATGACAACACTTCCGACAAACAATTCCAGAGATTTGAAGGCATCGATCAGCCGGAATACTTCCTGATCATAACTGATGTCCAGATCACCTCTGGTCTTGGACTGTTCTATATTATTTGCGTTGATGCAGATCACCATTTCTACATCTTCTTTCAGATCACAGAGAAGACGAATCTTATTGTTTGGTTCATACCCCGGAAGTACTCTTGCGGCATGATAATCGTCAAAGATCTTGCCTCCGAATTCCATGTAGAGTTTTCCCTCAAACATACCGATACGCTCAAGAATCTTGTTTCTCTGCAGTTCCAGGTATTTATCGGAATCAAATGCTATTTTTTTCATATTTGAAGCCCCTATAAGAGTATAGCAGAATCTGAGTGGTTTTTGACGATAAGTTGCATACGCAATCAATTCTTACCCGAAAAATGTAAGAATTTTCATTCAGCTATGTAAAAATTTGCGTAAAAATGCACGAATTAATAATAAAAGGTTGTAATATTGGCCGAAAAGTTGTAAATTCACAGTATGCTACCTTCCGCTTACCATGGGTGGATTGTAACAAAAAAGGGGGACGCAAATGCTAAAGTACATATTGAAAAGACTTGCGATAGGTATGGTCACGTTGCTTATCCTGTCTACAATAACATTCTTCGGCGTCAGAGCTATGCCTGGTGATCCTTTCGAACAGGATAACAAGGTCATGTCCGCAGAGACATATCAGGCGCTGCAGGAAAAGTTTCATTTAGACAAGCCTTTATCTGAGCAGTATGTCATTTTCTTGAAAAATGCCATCCACGGAGATTTCGGCGAATCTATCTCAAAGAAGGGAAAGCTTGTATCGGATATCATCGCACTTCGTTTTCCGGTTACCGCAAAACTGGGTTCTATTGCATTTGTGGTCGCGATGTTGATCGGACTAACGCTGGGTATTATCTCAGCACTTACAAAACATCGGTGGGTGAATAACCTGATCACGCTGATTGCAACACTGGGTGTTTCCATCCCGGGCTTCCTGTTTGCCTTGCTGATCATGATCGTCTTCGCCGTAAAACTGAAATGGCTGCCGATCGTTGGTCTGCAGGGACCGGAATATTATATTCTGCCGGTAGCGGCTCTGTCGCTTGGACCGATTTCTTCGGTTACCCGTCTTACCAGAAGCTCACTGCGTGATGTCATGCATGAGGATTATATTACCTTATCTAGAAGTAAGGGAAATAAGGAGATTCGTACAATCGTACTGCAC
Organism: Solobacterium sp.; assembly: GCA_017430925.1. Lineage (GTDB taxonomy): Bacteria > Bacillota_I > Bacilli_A > Erysipelotrichales > Erysipelotrichaceae > Bulleidia. The sequence goes on from JAFRMA010000005.1 coordinate 4,137, forward strand.
GGACTCAAGAATGCGCTTCTGCCTGTTATTACTCTTGCAGGTCCTTTGTTCGCAGGTATGATTACCGGCTCCCTGGTTATTGAGACTTTGTTCTCGGTTCCCGGTATCGGAGCTGAATTCACCAATAGTATCACCAACCGTGACTATACACTGGTCATGGCTTTGACGATTCTGTTCGGAACATTGGTTATTATCATGAATCTTGTGTCCGATGTTGTCGCGGCAATCGTAGACCCCCGGATCAAGTTAGGAAAGTAGGGCAGTGAATATGAGTGAAAACAGATTAGAATATACAGACGATCTTTTCGATAAACTGCCTGAAGAGGATAAGAACTCTGAGTTTATTGCGATTGCCAGTAAGACATTCGCAAGAGATGCCTGGGACAGATTTAAGAAGAACAAGCTTGCTCTCTATGGTCTGATCTTCCTGGTCATCATGATCATTCTCGCAATTTTCGTTCCTATCCTGGCTCCGTATGAATTCGATACACAGGATATGCTGAACCGGAATGCAATGCCCAGTCTTCAGCACTTCTTTGGTACAGATAAACTGGGAAGAGATATCTTCGTACGTGTCATGTATGGCGCCCGTATTTCTCTTTCCATCGGTTTCTCCACCGCGGCGATCAACCTGGTGATTGGTATTCTCTATGGTGGTATCGCAGGTTATATCGGCGGCAGAGTTGACATGGTCATGATGCGTATTATCGATATTATCTATGCGGTTCCTTCTCTGATCTACGTTGTATTGATCCTGCTGGTCTTCGGTGACAGTATCGGAAGTATGATGCTTGCCATCTGTCTGACTTCCTGGATTGGTATGGCTCGTCAGGTCAGAGCACAGGTCATGTCTCTGAAAGAGATGGAATTCGCCCTGGCAGCCAGAGTTATCGGTGCCAGTGACAAGAGAATCCTTCTCAAGCATCTGATTATTAACGCATTAGGTCCGATCATTGTCTCCCTGACCATGATGGTTCCGTCAGCAATCTTTACAGAATCCTTCCTCAGTTTCGTCGGTATCGGTCTGAATCCGGCAATTCCGAGCTGGGGCAAACTGGCAAATGACTGCCGTGCACTGATCTTCACACAGCCGATCCAGATCATCTGGCCGGTCGGTGCAATCTGTCTGACGATCCTCGCGCTGAACTTTGTCGGTGACGGTATCGGTGAAGCATTCCAGGCAAGAACAAGGTAGGTGAGTGAATATGGCATTATTAGAAGTTAAAAATCTAAGTACGGAATTCACTACCGCGCAGGGAAATGTCCTTGCTGTACGTGATGTATCGTTCCAGGTAGACCAGGGTGAAGCACTGGGTATCGTCGGTGAATCCGGATCCGGCAAGAGCCAGACGATGTATTCCATTATCGGACTGCTGGCAGACAACGGTATCATCACCAGCGGTGAAGTGACCTTTGACGGTCAGAATATCTCGAGAAGTCAGTTTAAGACAAAGAAAGACTATGACAACTTCATGCGTCAGTTCCGCGGGAACTCCATGGCGATGATCTTCCAGGATCCGATGACCTTCCTGAATCCGGTAATCAAGATTGAAACACAGCTTGTTGAACCGCTGATGAATCATACAAAGATGAATCAGTCGGAAGCCAGAGAAAGAGCTCTTGAACTGATGCGTAAGGTGGGTATTCCTTCTCCGGAAAAACGTATCGAACAGTATCCGTTTGAATTCTCCGGCGGTATGCGTCAGAGAATTGTCATCGCAATCGCGCTGGCAAACAATCCCAAGCTGATCATTGCGGATGAACCGACAACTGCTCTGGATGTTACGATTCAGGCACAGGTGCTGGAACTGATCGATGAACTGAAAGTACAGGGCAATTCCGCCATTATCATGATCACGCATGACCTGGGTGTTGTTGCCAAGCTGTGTGACCGTATCGCTATCATGTACGGTGGTAAGATCGTTGAGATCGGTACGGATAAGGATATCTTCTACGATCCGAAACATCCGTATACCAAAGGTCTGCTGAACTGTATTGCGAATCCTGAAGATGACGATGAAGATGAACTTCGCCCGATTCCGGGATCCCCGCCGGATCTGCTGAATCCTCCGAAAGGATGTCCGTTTGTGGATCGTTGCGAAGAAGCAATGAAGATCTGTAAGAATTATCCGCCGGAAGTAACGGTATTCAGCAATACACATCAATGTTCCTGTTGGTTATTACATGAAAAGGCGGTGGCGAAATGAGTGAAAATGCAATTCTTGAAGTCAAGAATCTGAAAACATACTTCGATGTAACAAAAGGGATCTTTACCAGGAAGCAGATCGTTAAGGCTGTTGATGACGTATCCTTTGATGTAAAGGATAATGAAACTTTCGGCCTTGTCGGTGAATCCGGCTGTGGTAAAACCACCCTGGGAAGAACGATTGTAAAACTGTATGACCCGGTTTCCGGATCCATTACCTTCCAGGGTCAGGATATTGCCAAACTCAAAGGTAAAGACCTGACGAAGTTCCGTAAGGATATGCAGATGATCTTCCAGGATCCGTACGCATCCCTTAATCCGAGAATGACAGTCGGCGAAATCATCAAGGAACCGATGATCATTCATAACATCTATAACACCGATCAGGAAAGAGAAGACAGAGTCGTCGAACTCTTGAGGATCGTTGGTTTAAAACCTGACCACATCCGCCGTTATCCGGCAGAATTCTCCGGTGGTCAGAGACAACGTATCGGTATTGCCAGAGCTCTGGCAGTCGATCCGAAATTCATCGTATGTGATGAACCGATCTCCGCTCTGGATGTTTCCATCCAGGCACAGGTTGTAAACCTGCTGAAAGAGATCCAGAAGGAAATGGGCTTATCCTACCTGTTTATCGCTCATGACCTTTCCATGGTTAAGCATATTTCGGATCGTATCGGTGTTATGTATCTGGGGCATCTGGTCGAATGTGGTCCTTCCAATGATGTTTACCACAGACCTCTGCATCCATATACAACCGCATTATTATCCGCAATTCCGATTCCGGATCCGGACACAGCCAAGGCCAAGAGAAGAATCGTACTGGAAGGGGAAATACCCAGTCCGATCAATCCTCCGGCAGGTTGTCCGTTCTGCACACGTTGTCAGAAGGCAACAGAACGTTGTCATGTTGAACGGCCGCAGATGATCCAGGTTGGAACCAGAACAGTAGCATGTCATCTTTATGAAAGGTAAGGGGAAAAGAAATGACAAAGTATGTTAAAAAACTTGCTGCAGGACTGATGGCTTTGGCTTTAGTCGCCTGCTCCAACGGCGGAGGCTCCGCTGCAACACCGACTCCTGCGTCTACTTCCGGAACAGAAACTCAGGCTCCGGCAGCTGAACCAGGTTATAAGACAACATTTACATTTGCAATCGGCGGAGAACCTACATATCTGGATCCTTCCAGAACAGGTGACTCAGTTACTGCTGAAGTAACAAACCAGATCTGGGATACACTGTTTATCCTTGGTGAAGATGGTTCACCGGTTCCTTCTAACTGTATCGACTGGTCTGTCAGTGATGATGGTCTGATCTATACATTCAAGCTCGATCCGAACGGCAAATGGAGTGACGGAGAACCTCTGACTGCTGAACACTATGTCTTCGGTATCAAGCGCTGCATCGGTATGGGTTATGACAATGTCGGCTTCCTTGAATTCATCACAAAGTATGTCAAGAATGCGGAAGCACATGTACTGGATGATGTTGCGAACATGGACGATGTCGGTGTAAGAGCTGTTGATGACTTCACACTTGAAATCGAACTGTTCACATTATGTCCGTTCTTCACATCTCTGACTCCGGCAATCGTCTATGCTGCACAACGTCCGGAATTCTCTACAGAACATGATTCTGAATGGTCTTCCACACCTGGTTATCCGACCACAGGCGCATTCTATCCGACAAAGATCGATGCTGCTTCTGAATTCATTCTGAAGAAGAACGAATACTTCGCACATGCAGATGAAGTTAGTGTTGATGAAATGATCATCAAGGTTATGCCTTCCATGGAAGCTTCTCAGATGGCTTTCCGTACAGGCGAGATCGACTATGATACATCCGCAGGTTCTGATGTCGTTAACATCCCTGATCTGAAGGATAATATCGTTATTGCCGGTAACGTTAATTACTACATAAGTATTAACTGCTATGAGAGCAATCCAGCTCTGAATGATGTAAGAGTACGCCGTGCAATCCAGCTCGGTATAGATCGTTCCGCATTTGTTACTGCTCTTGATGCCGGTGAAGTCTTCTATGAACTGAATGGATTCATTCCTCATGGTCTGCCGGGAATCAACGGTGACTTCCGTACAGAATCCGACAACACCGAAAAACTCGTTTACACTGACAAGGATGAAGCGAGAGCTCTGATGGAAGAGGCCGGATTCAGTGAGACAAATCGTCTTGCGCTGGAATACTCTTATAACCAGAACTCCATGCATGATACCGTTGCTGCTGTTATTACAGAACAGCTGAAGGATATCTACATTGATGTAACTCTGAAGACATCTGAATTACGTACATTCTTCGATGACCGTTCTTATGGCCGTTATGATATCTGCAGAAATGCTTATTCCGCAGACTACATGGATCCGTACAACTTCATGGCTCTGATGGATACATCCAACAACACCAGAGGTATCTTCTTCGGTGATGATTACTATAACCAGCAGCTTGCAGAAACCTTCAATATGACAGGTGATGAACGTCTCCAGGCATTCCACGATCTTGAACATTATGCGATCGCTGAACAGTGCTGGAACTGCCCGATATTCGGTTATGGTGATGTTTCTCTGCAGAAGACAGGTACAACAGGTGTTATTGTCAATCCTCAGGGAACACATTACTTCATGTATGTGAAGTGTCCTGAATAAAACTTACTTCGGTATAGAGACAGGACCTTGGTGAAGGTCCTGTCTGCTTATACAAATCTAGAGAAAGGGGAAAGTAAATGAAAACTTTCAAAAAACTGATTGTTGGTATCGCTGCTCTCTCACTGGCTGCATGCTCAGGCAACGGCGGCGGCTCTGCCAGCACTCCTGCTGCGACTTCTGAAGCTACTACAGAACCGTCAGCAGAGACTTCATCAGGCTACAAGACAACATTTACCTATGCTGTCGGCGGTGAGCCTACTTATATGGATCCGGCAAGATGCGGTGACTCTGTAACAGCAGAGATCCACAACGAGATCTGGTATCCGTTGTTCTACCTGGGAGAAGACGGTTCTCCTCTGAATGGTGACTGTATTGATTATACGATCAGTGATGACCTGCTGACCTATACATTCAAACTGGATCCGAACGCGAAGTGGAGTGACGGTGAGCCGATCACTGCTGATCAGTATGTATTCGGTATCAAGCGTTGTATCGGTATGGGTTATGACAATGCCGGTTATCTGACCATGATCACCAACTATATTGAAAATGCTGAAGCACATGTTGAGGGCGATGTAGCAGATATGGATGATGTCGGTGTCAAGGCAATTGATGACTATACATTGGAAATCAAGCTGAATGGACCGTGTCCTTTCTTCGTCAGCTTACTGCCGACACAGGTATTCGCAGCACTCCGTCCGGAATTCGCTACAGAACATGATTCCGAATGGTCCAGTACTCCGGATTTCCCGACAACCGGCGCGTTATATCTGACAAAGATCGACTCTGCTTCTGAGTATGTCATGGAAAAGAATCCATACTTCGCACATGCAGATGATGTCGTTGTTGAACACATGATTGCCAAGATCATGCCTTCCATGGAAGCTTCTCAGATGGCATTCCAGACAGGCGAAATCGACTATGATACAGGCGCCAGCTCTGATGTAGTGAATGTTCCTGAACTGAAGGACGCTGTCTCCATTTCCGGTAACGTCAACTACTACATGAATATCCAGTGCTATGAAGGAAATGAAGCACTTAAGGATGTCAGAGTTCGTCGTGCGATCCAGCTTGCTTTCGATCGTTCCGCGTTCGTTACTGCTCTTGATGCAGGTGATGTGTACTATGAACTGTATGGATTTATTCCTGTAGGTATTCCTGGTGCGCATGGTGATTTCCGTACAGAGTCCGACAACACAGAAAAACTCGTTTACTGTGACAAGGATGAAGCGAGAGCTCTGATGGAAGAAGCAGGATTCAGTGAGACAAATCGTCTTGCTCTGGAATACTACTACAACCAGAACTCCATGCATGATACTGTTGCGGCAGTGATCGCTGAACAGCTGAAAGACATCTATATCGATGTAACATTAAAGACAGCTGAACTCCGTACATTCTTCGATGACCGTTCCTATGGACGTTATGATCTTGCACGTAATGCATTCTCTGCAGACTATATGGATCCTTGGAACTATCTGGAACTGATGGTTACCTGGAACAACACCAGAGGAACATTCTTCGGTGATGAAACTTATGACAACATGCTGAAGGCAACCATGACCATGGAAGGCGAAGAACGTATGCAGGCATTACATGATGCTGAGCATTACGCAATTGCTGAGCAGTGCTGGAACTGCCCGTTGTTCGGCTATGGTAGTGTATCCTTACAGAAACCTGGCACAACAGGCGTCATCAATAACCCTCAGGCAAACCATATCTTCTGGTATGTCAAGTGTCCGGAATAATCGCATAAAACACGATTAAAACTTAAGAGGGAGTCCATTCGGACTTCCTCTTATCTTTCATGAATTGTTTGTTTTCCTGAGTACAGATGCTGTATTGAGGAAAGTAACACAATTCAGGTAAAGGAGGATGCACATGAAACCGATTGCGTTAGACCAGTTCAAGGAGTACACGTTTCTTTCATCTTTATCTGTGACTGCAGATAAAACACAACTATATTTTATCCGTACCAGAATAAACATGGAAAAGAACGGATATGAACAGCAGTTGATGACGATGAATACAACGGAGAAGAAAGCAGTACCTGCAGGAGACTGGAAAGAGCGTGTTTCCTATACGATCATCGGAAATGATGTTTTCCTGCTGGATAAGGATCCGGAAAACAAGACAACACATACTCTGGTTAAAAAGAAAACCGATGCCGGGGAAGAGACAGTTCTTACCGTACCTCTGGGTATCGGGAGAATCCTGGACTTTGATAAAAACCATTATCTGGTCAGCGCGCAGACAAACCGCGCATGTCCGGACTACCATGCCCTGAGTGAGGAAGAGAAAAAAGCGTATGACCAGAGTGTGGAAGACAACAAGGATTATATCGTCTTTGATGAGTATCCGTTTGTGTTTAACGGTGCCGGTGTCATTAACGGGAACCGTAATTCCCTGTTCCTGGTGAACAAAAAGACAGGTGCCGCTAAGAAGATCGTTCCGGATACCTTTGATGTCGGAAGTTTTGAAATCATTAAGGGAAAACTGATCTTTGCGGCCAATGACTTTACGACATTCAAGACAAAGTGGGATAAGATCTACAGTTATAATGCCAGAACTCACGCTGTGGAGGAAATCTACGGAGAACGTATGCAGATTCACCGTGTCTTTGAACAAGACGGGAAGATCTATGTCAAAGGTACCTTCGGCAAAGACTGGGGTGAGATGGAAGCCGGTAAGATCTATGAACTGAAGAACGGGCAGATGATCCTCCGTGCGGATACGGAATACTCCATGTATAACTCCATTGCGACAGACTGCCATTACGGACGTACCAAAGGCTTTGACCATGTGGACGGTGTAAATTACTTTGTGACAACAGATCGTGACCGTGGTGTGCTGCTGAAGCTGAATCAGGGTAATTTTGAGAAGGTGATCAACCTGAATGGTTCTGTGGATGATTTTGTCTTTGGTCCGGAGGGTATCTTCATCATCGGTACGTTAAAGCAGGATCTGCAGGAGATCTACGAAGTCATAGACAACAAGGCGAAGAAACTGACTTCGTTCAATACGAAGACACTGAGAGGCTGTTACGTATCCAAACCGGAGAGATTGACGGTAAACCGTGCCGTACCGGTTGACGGATGGGTAATGAAACCAATCGACTATGATCCTTCAAAGAAGTATCCTGTAATCCTGGATATTCACGGCGGTCCCAAAGCAGCGTACAGTGATGTCTTCTATCACGAGATGCAGTATTGGGCTGGTCAGGGATACTTTGTGATGTACTGCAATCCCCGCGGTTCTGACGGTAAGGGCAATCAGTATGCGGATCTTCGTCATCAGTGGGGTGGTATCGACTATTCCGATATCATGGCTTTTGTGGATACGGTACTGGCGAAATATCCGGCCATCGACGAAGAACGCATGGGTGTTACCGGAGGAAGCTACGGCGGTTATATGACCAACTGGATCATCGGACAGACAGACCGGTTCAAGGCGGCTGCCACCCAGAGGTCGATCTCCAACTGGATCAGTGAAGTCTGTGTCAGTGATTACGGCATCGATTTCCCGATTGAACAGGAATTCGGTGATGTTAATAACTGTGCTGCGGAACTTTGGGGTATGAGCCCGCTGAAGTTCGCAAATAACGCGGTGACACCGACACTGTTCATCCATTCTACGGAAGACTACCGCTGTCCTGTACCGGAAGCACTTCAGTTGTATACAGCCCTGACATGCCGCGGTGTTGAGACACGTATGGTTCTGTTCAAAGGTGAAAACCACGAACTGTCCAGAAGCGGTAAGCCTCTGCACCGGATCCGCCGTCTGAGCGAAATCACAACCTGGATGGATAAACATCTGAAGAATACGGAGGAGTAATCATGGAATTTGATCTAACCAAACCACAGTGTTACTGGTTTAACGAGATTTCAAAAATACCGCATCCTTCCCGACATGAGAAACAAATCAGTGACTTCATCGTGGAATTTGCGAAAGAACGTGGTTTGTACTGGAAACAGGATCATGTATGGAACGTCATTGTGGAAAAGCCCGCAACACCTGGTTATGAGAACGCGGAACCGATCATTCTGCAGGCACATATCGACATGGTGCCGGCTAAGACAGAAGGATCCGCACATAACTTTGAGACCGACCCGCTGACCCTGTATGTTGATGAAGAAGGGTGGCTTCATGCAAAAGACACGACACTTGGCGATGATGACGGACATGGTGTGGCATACATGCTGGCAATTCTGGATGATGACGAATTGCCGCATCCTTACCTGCAATGCTATTTCACCACCATGGAAGAAGTAGGTCTTCTGGGGTCAATGGAACTCAAGGCAGAAGATATTAAGGCGGACCGCATGATCAGTCTTGACGGAGGCGGAGAGACAACCACAGCGATCAGTGCGGCCGGAGGATGTAACGTATTTATCCGCAAGGAGATCACCTGGGAAGAGAATACGCTTCCCGGATACCAGATCAATGTTACCGGACTGATCGGCGGACATTCCGGAGGAATTGACAAGGAGAAGGGAAACGCAATCGTGATTGCCTCCAGAGTTCTGGAAGAAGCCGGAAGGAAAGGCATAGACATCCGTTTAGCCAGTATCCAGGGCGGTGAGAAAGACAACGCGATTCCCAGACTTGCAGAGGTACAGTTTGTCTCCTCTGCGGATGAAGAAGATATCCGCGCAGCAGTAAAGGAATCAAAAAAGAATATACGTACGGAACTGGAATTCAGTGATCCGGATGTAAAGATTACCGTTAAGCCGATAGATACACCGGAAAGAGTCATGGATGAAAAGACCAGTAATGCCGTAATGGATTATGCTTACCTGATGCCTAACGGCTTCCTGCACAAGTCCATGGTTATTGAAAATCTCACGGTCACATCTCTGAATCTCGGGGTTGTCACAACAAATGACAAAGAGGTTTTCTACGATATCCTGATTCGCAGCGCTATGGATCACGCGACAGATGATGTCAAAGACAGATTACGTGTACTGGCAGAACTCCTGGATATGCGCTTTGAACTGGCAGGAAGATATGCGGGATGGAATTATGAACCGGTCTCCCCGATGCGTGATCTGATGAAGTCTGTCGTTGAAAAACGCGGGAATGAGTACAAGGAATTTGCGGTACACGGTGGTTGTGAATGTGGTGTATTCAAGGCGCTGAATCCGAAAATGGATATCCTGACATTCGGCCCGATCGGCAGCGGCGCGCATACACCGGAAGAAAAACTGGACCTGGCATCCTTCGATCGTTCCTATGAAATGCTGAAGGAAATGGTCAGTACATACGTTGAGAAGAAACAGGGGTAAGGCCCAGCGGATTATGGTAGTATATAACTAGATTAGAAACGGAAGGAAAGATCATGATTAGCTTTGATTTATCGAAACCTCAATGCTACTGGTTTAACGAGATCTGTAAAATTCCACATCCTTCCAGACATGAAAAACAGATCAGTGATTTCATTGTAGAATTTGCGAAAGAACGTGGTCTGTACTGGAAACAGGATCATGTATGGAACGTCATTGTAGAAAAGCCGGCATCTCCGGGTTATGAAGATGCGGCACCTCTGATCCTTCAGGCACATATCGATATGGTTCCTGCCAAAACACTGGGTTACGAACATAACTTCGAGAAGGATCCGCTGCAGTTATACGTTGATGATGAAGGATTCCTTCACGCGAAGAATACGACATTAGGCGCGGATGACGGTCATGGGGTAGCGTATATGCTGTCGATCCTGGATGATGATGAACAGCCGCATCCATATCTGCAGTGTTACTTCACCACCATGGAGGAAATCGGGCTTCTCGGTGCCATGGAACTGGATCCTGCGGATGTTAAGGCGGACCGCATGATCAATCTTGACGGTGGCGGTGAAACCGGTACGGGGATCAGTGCGGCCGGAGGATGTACCGTATATATCCGGCAGAAACTTGAATGGGAAGAGAATACAGCGCCCTGTTATCGTCTGGATATTACAGGGTTGACCGGAGGACATTCCGGCGGGCAGATCCACCTGGAGAAAGGAAATGCCATTGTCATCGCTTCCAGAGTCATGGAAGAAGCCAAAATGAAAGGAATGGACTTCCACCTGGTCTCCTTTACCGGAGGCGAGAAAGACAATGCGATTCCGCGTCTGGCAGCGATTGAATTCGCTTCGGATACTCCGGCAGAAGTGATTGAGGAATACTTTGCGGAGAGTGAGAAGAATATCAAGACAGAACTGGAATTCAGTGACGGAGGGATTACCGTTACCTGTACACCGATTGAAAAAACGGATAAAGTGATTCGGAAAGATCTTGGCAATGCGGTCGTAGATTACGCGTATCTGATGCCTAACGGTTTCCAACATAAATCCATGGTGATCGAAGGTCTTACGGTTACATCACTGAATCTTGGTGTAGCCACCACAAGTGATCAGGAAATCTTATTGGATATTATGATCCGCAGCGCCATGAATTCAGCAGTAGATGATCTCTGCGGACGACTGAATGTACTGGCAAATTATCTTGGTGTAGAATATGAAGTGCCGACACGTTATTCCGGCTGGAATTATGAACCGGTATCTGCAATGCGTGAGTTATTGCGCAAGGTTGAAGCGGCACATGGCAATGAATTGAAAGAACGCGCAGGACACGGCGGTAATGAATGCGGCGTATTTAAAGCCTTGAATCCGAAGATGGATATCATTACCTTCGGTCCGAAGGGAAGCGGCGGACATACGCCGGAAGAAAAATTAGATCTGGCCTCGTTTGATCGATCATACGAGATGCTTAAAGAATTAGTTAGTGCATGTCACTAGGAGGGAAAAACATGGCTAAAGGATTGGTAGTAATTTTAAGTGGTGCAAGTTCAGTTGGTAAAGGTGCGATTCGTGACAGACTTCTGGCAGATCCGGATATGAATCTGTTCTACTCGATTTCGGAAACAACACGACCGCAGAAAGAAGGAGAAGTTGACGGTAAGGACTATTACTTTGTGACACACAAAGCTTTCGCGGAATCTGTGAAAAACAAAGAGCTTCTGGAGTATACGGAATTCAATGGATACTATTACGGTACTCCGAAGGCGCAGGTAGAGTTCCTGACAAACAAGGGAAAGAATGTCCTGATTGAAGTAGAGGCACAGGGTGTTGGTCCAATCAAACTGAATATCCCGGACAGTGTGGCTTTCTTCGTTATGCCTTCAAGCTTTGAAGAACTGGAAAAGCAGATCAATACAATCTACAAGGATGATGAAGCTTCCATCGAACGTCGTTTGAACAAGGCAAAGATGGATATGGAAATCGCTCCTCTGTTCAAGAATATCGTATACAACAACGATACTGACGCAGCCTTCAACAGCATCAAGGCGATCGTCATGGAAGAACTGGAGAAGAGAAAGAATGGATAAGTGGAAACTGGAAAAGCTTGCCCGGGTACTGGTCAAGACAGGTGTAGCTCTGCAGCCGGGAGAGACCATGGTACTGCAGACAGATACACTGGCAATTGATCTGGCCAGAGAGATCACCAGAGAAGCGTTTGCGGCAGGTGCGGAAGATGTTGAAGTCTTTATCAGTGATGGGGATATCGATCATCTGAGAGCGCTGAACTGCACGCCGGAACATCTCCGCCAGTTACCGGAATGGAAAAAAGAAGCGATTGACTCCATTCTACGTACAGGCAAAGGTGTACAGATGGGTGTCAGAGCCAGCAGACCTTCGCTGAATGCGGATGTTCCGGACGAGAATCTCCGGGCTATGGCTTATTCTTCCAACGAACTTCGTAACGTCGTACGGAATTATATTCATCAGGGATGTCTGAAATGGACAGGAACTGTTTATCCGAGCCAGGAATGGGCTAACCGTGTATTCCCGGAATGTGATGATGAAACAGCGTATAAGAACCTGGAAGATGCGATCTGTAAGATGATGCGTGTAGATGAGGACAGTGATCCGGTAGAGAATTGGAAAATACACTGTGAAAATCTGTCCAGGCGTTCAAAGAAACTGAATGACTTTAACTTCAAGAGTTTACATATCACCAGTGAATTGGGTACAGATCTGACCATGGATCTTGTGGAAGATCATATCTGGTGCTCAGCAGGGGAAATGGGTGCGCAGAATGTGAATGCGCCGTACGTGGCGAATATGCCTACGGAAGAAGTATTCACCGATCCGGATTTCCGCAGTGTCAACGGTATTGCCTACGCGTCTTTCCCGCTGTTTATCAATGGTAAACTGGTTACCGATTTCAGTATCACGTTCAAGGACGGCAAGGCCGTAGACTGCGCTGCTTCCGACAATGTGGAATTCCTGAGAGATGCGCTGTTCAGAGATGAAACAACAAGACAGCTGGGCGAGGTCGCATTGGTTTCCAAACAGTCTCCGATCCGTCAGATGGGCCGTATCTTCTACAATGGTCTCATCGATGAGAATGCGGCTTGTCATCTTGCGTTTGGTTCCAGTTTTCCGGACTGTGTGAAGAACGGTACGGAAATGACCAAAGAAGAGTTGATCGCAAGGGGTGTAAACTTCTCTGTCAGTCATAATGACTTCATGATCGGATCAGATGATATCAAAGTTGTCGGTATTACACATGATGGTAAGGAAGTTACGATCATGGAACACGGAGACTTTGTCATTTAAGAGGAGTATATGGGAATTTCTAATCAAGAGTTTTTAGTGAAGGATATCCCCAGTGTAGATGAACTGAAACCTAAAATCAAAGCCTGGCGTGAACAGGAGAAGATTCTTGACCGTTGGCTGGTCAAGCGTCTGGATACCGTTCTGCCGGTTGTGATGAAACGGGCGGATATTGACTGCTGGGTCGTCTGTAACAACGAATATAACGAAGATCCAGTATACTGGACACTTACACCGGTATCCCAGATCACTGCCAGAAGATTGACGATTCTTGTCTTCCATCTGAAGGATGACGGAACTGTTGAACGTTTCTGTCTTACGCATCCGATCCCCGTCATTACGGATTTCTATCAGCAGAAGTGGACAAATCCGAAAGGTCAGAACTGGAATACGAGCAGATTATACGGTGAGAACCGGTATCCTGTAGAAGAGACACAGATGGAATGTCTGGCCAGAGTACTGAAGGAAATTGATCCTGAACATATCGGTCTGGATATTTCCGATACTTTTGCGTATGCGGATGGCTTATCACATTCGCTGTATCAGAGGATCACAGCGGAGCTGGATGAGGAACAGAAGAGTAAGATCGTTTCTGCGGAAAACGTGGCCGTAGGATGGCTGGAAACGCGTTGTGAAGAAGAAATGGCAGCGTATGATGATATCGTACAGATTGCGCATACCATGATTGCGGAGGCATTCTCCAACAAGGTGATCCATCCCGGTGTAACAACAGCAGATGATGTCAAATACTGGATGATGGAGAAGACTGTAGAACTTGGCTTTACTCCCTGGTTTGACTATGATGTTTCCATTATCCGATACGGTAATAAGCACTATGAAGGTGATGTGGTGATTCTTCCCGGAGATATGTTACACTGTGATGTCGGCTTCCGTTATCTGAATCTCTGCACGGATACACAGGAACTTTGTTATATCTTGAAACAGGACGAGCTGGATGCGCCGCAGGATCTCAAAGATGCGCTGCGTACAGCCAACCGCCTGCAGGAAATCACTGCCGGGGAATTCATCGAAGGACGTACGGGAAATGAAATCCTCGCGGCTGCTTTGGAAAAAGCCAGAGAAGAAGGAATTGAACCGTGTATTTATACCCATCCTCTGGGATTCCATGGACATGCGGCAGGTCCGACGATTGGTCTCTGGGATAAACAAGGTGGTGTGCCGGGAAGCGGTGATTACCCGCTGTACAACAATACGGCATACTCCCTGGAGCTGAACGCAAAAGTAGATGTGGAAAGTTTTGGGGCCAAACTGCAGATGGCGATTGAGTCGGATATCCTGTTTAAGGATGGCAAGGTATACTACCTGGCAGGCAGACAGGAAAACTTCCATCTGGTGAAATAATCAGAAGAATCTCATTTTCAACGTTGAATAACGGTTGAAAGTGAGATTTTTTATATGCAATTCTGCAAAAACCGGTTGTTTAGTGCATCGTTTACTGTTTATACGGTGTTTCCATTATGCAGAGGTAAAGAAGATGAAACGATGGTTATATATACTTGTTGTAATATCACTGATATTCAGCGGGTGCGGGAAGGCAGAAAGCCCGGAACAGACACCGGAAACAGAAATGAATGTTCCGAATCCCTGGACAGAAACACATAGTTTATCCGAAGCAGAAGAGATTGCGGGATTTTCCATTGCCGTACCGGCAATATGGGAAGATTGTGAGTCACCGTTGTTCAGAGCCATGCCCGGAATGCTGGAAGTGCTGTGGGATAACGGTGAGGATCAGATCACATTGCGTAAAGCACCGCGCGGAGAAGAATCAGACATTTCAGGGGATTACAATACATATCCGGAGTATATCGTTGCCTGCGGAGATCTGATCAGTTACGAAGCACGCGGGAAGAATAACTTGTTTAATGTAGTTACCTGGGGAGAGGAAGAATATGTTTATTCTCTGAACAAGAATCCGGGAACAGAGCGCGGGATGTCTTCGGAAGAAATCGGGAAGATCTTGATGGAAATGAAGGAGATAAAACAACTTCCGGGGATGATTGCGTACGGCAGTTTTTCCTACGAAGAGGACAGGTCGTCGATTAAAGACGGAGATGTGGTAATCAGGGAAGGTTTTGTGCATACAGAGAAATGTGATAAACATATCACGGAACTGGCAAAAGACGAAGTGTCGCGGGATTATCCTTTCTGCCAGACGTTTCGTGATGATACTGCCGGAATGTGGGCTGTGCATTTCTTCGATGATCCGGAAAGACCTGATCAGGAGATCGTTTATCTGGACGATGATGGTATCACACGCATGATCATCATCAGGAAATAGGACGTAAGGCCTTTTTTACTGCCGGAATACTCATGAAGCTGCAGAAATTGTGGATAAACCAGGTATTTTTGAATAATCTCTTTTTTTTCAACGCATGTATGGGACAAATTCGGGACGAATTCATCTCTGATTTTTGTTATTGTTTACTTGCGGAAAGGTAAATTATTATATGTACAAGAAAGAAAGACTGGCAAAGATTGAGAATGAATTACATCATACTTCATCCGCAGATTCATCATTCCATATGAATGAAAAAGAAGCCGAAGAAGCGCGTGAGATCCTGCGCCGCAGATTGGCAGAGAAACCGGAAATACAGGAATTACAAAGAAATCACCGGCTAAAGGAGAAAAACCATGGATAATCTGAGTATTCTGAAAGATACTTTACTGATTTTTGAAAACGGATATTATGACGTAAACGGTCAAAGAAAGAATCTGAAACTCTCTCCCGAACAATATACCAAGGCGAAAGTGATCCTTCCGGAGGAACTTCGTCATATCCTGCAGGGACCTGGAACGGATCATATAACATATAGTTGTATATACCAGTGTGAGAATCTGGATTCCTACGCAATGGCGGAAAAACTGAATATAGACAGCGATGTGCCTGTACTGGTATTGAATCTTGCCAACCCGGTTAATCCCGGCGGTGGTGTGCGGAAAGGCGCAAAAGCCCAGGAAGAAGATCTCTGCCGCAGAAGTTCTCTTCTGTTATCACTGGAATCAGAGGAAGCGCGGACATACTACCGGTATAACAAGAATCTGCATTCCTATATGGGATCGGATGCGTTAATTCTTACTCCGGAGACAGAGGTGATCCGCAAACCGGATGGTACTTTGATGGATGATTCTCTGATTGTTTCTGTACTGACCTGCGCAGCTCCCAAAATCACTTTTGGTAAAGAAGGAATGACAGAGGAGGAGTATGAGTCCATGGTGGCGCAGAGGATCCGGGGAATGTTGAGCGCGGCGGTATTCTTTGGCTATACACGGATTGTCCTGGGTGCCTGGGGATGCGGAGCATTCAGTAATGATGCCCATGTCATATCTGATCTGTTTGCGCAGGTTCTGCAGTCTCCGTACGAGGATCATCGTCTCTGTGATTATTTCGAAGTCGTAAGTTTTGCGGTTCTGGATCACAGCAGTAAACAGTATAATTACCGGGAATTTGTCCGGAATTTCGGAGGGAAAGATGTTGGTTAAGGATAAGATCCGCGGCTGTCTTTTCGGTGGTGCTGCCGGGGATGCGTTAGGTTATCCCGTGGAATTCATGGATGAGTCTGCGATCCGGAATACATATGGTAAAGATGGTATCCGGTCTTTTGTACTTACCAGAGCACACGCTGATGAACCGGGAACAGCTTTATTCTCCGATGATACCCAGATGACGTTGTTTACTGCCTGGGGATTGTTTCACTGTCCGGAAGGAGAATATCCCAGATACAGTGTTGCCAAAGCATATCAGGACTGGCTGGATACACAGGAATATACCTACAATCTGTGGAGAAAGGAAAAGAAGACCGGGTTTACGGAATTGGCAGAGATTCCGGAACTCTATGCGCGCAGAGCGCCGGGCAATACCTGTATGAGTGCGTTGGCTCAACGCAGAAATCAGACAGAGAAAGTAAAGAGTTATATCCGCAGTGCCATCAATCACAGTAAAGGATGCGGCGGGATCATGCGGATTTCCCCGTTAGCGTTATATTATCCTGATATGGATCTGACGGAACTGGATAAAGAAGGGGCAGAGCTGTCCGCAATTACTCATAGTCATTCGCTTGGTTATATGCCTTCTTCCGTACTCATACATATTCTGCATCGTATCGTGTACCCGGATCGTGAAATGACGCTGAAAGAGATCGTACTTGAAGCAAGAGATATACTCCCTGAATTATTCCCCGGAGACAGGCATCTGGATGAACTAAAGAATATCCTGGATCTTTCTCTGGAACTGTCTGAGAATAACAAACCGGACCAGGAGAATATCCATCTTCTTGGGGAAGGCTGGGTGGCAGAAGAAACCCTGGGTATTGCCTTGTACTGTGCCTTGCGGTATTCCGGTGACTTTTCTGCCGGGATCATTGCCGCGGTCAATCACCGGGGTGACAGTGATTCTACAGGAGCTGTTACAGGGAATATCCTCGGTGCCTGGCTCGGGTATGATCAAATTGGTGAATGCTGGAAGAAAGATCTCGAATTAAAAGATCTGATTCTGGATACCGCAGACCGGATTGCCGGACATAACTAAAAAAGTTGATCAATTTACGGTCAACTTTTTTTCCTGGCATCTTTTTTGCCGGATACTCCCGGTAGGATGTAAACAAGTACAGGAGGTATCTGTTGATGAATGAAAACAGTACTTATATGACGATTACTCATATTCATGATTTTTCCGGCAGCGGTTTATTCCGTCCGGGGATTCAGCTGATTCTGCAGAAAGATCATGAGAATCCCTACGATGATGAAGCAATTCTGGTCCGGTCTTTAAAAGGAAATAAATACGGTTATGTGGCGAATTCTTCTTCCACAGTCTGCCGAGGCACACATTCCGCAGGCTATCTCCAGCATCTCTTTGAAGAAACCGCATACTGTATCGTACGTTTTACCGGGGAGGATTTTGCGATTGCGGAGTTTTTCCGTGAACCTGTAAATATGGAATAGCGCTCACAGCTGAAGGATATACTCAATTCCCTGAACGACAGAAAGCTGGTACAGACCATTGTCTTCTTTCATGATATCGGCTTTAAAACGCCTGTTTGCGGTGAATCCCGAAGCTTCCATCAGTTTTACTGCCGGCAGATTATCCTGCCGGATATAGGCATGAATGGATGTACACCAGTTGATTTGTCTGAGCATGGCAAAAACCTGACGTAAAGCTTCGGTACCATAACCCTGATGCGTAAATCCCTGCTTCAGAACGATATCGATCTCGGCACTGTGATCCGGACTGCGGAATAAATCAATCTTACCGATGATGCCTTCATCATGCATGACTGCCAGACACAGGAAAGGGAGACCGTTGGTTTCTCCGGCCTGGATCGCATTCAGGTATTGTGCGGTTTTTGACTCGGGCAGAGGTACAGGCAAAGCAACCAGACAATATTGCTGATCCACTTCCGCGTATAATTGTTCCAGTGATGCCGCATCATCCGCCGGCCAGGGTAATACCACGATCATAACCATACTGTAACATGAAATCCTGTTTTTCCTGTAGATCTTTTACGTTGAAGATAATCTATCTTAAACGCAGGAAAAATGATTTATAGTACAATATATATGTATGAGTTATATTGAGTTTTCTGATGTCACAAAGATCTATCACGTCGGCGAAGTAGATATTCACGCTCTTTCCGGAACGACTTTTTCTATTGAAAAAGGGCAGTTTGTGGTGATTGCTGGAGCCAGCGGAGCCGGTAAGAGTACGATTTTGAACATACTCGGCGGCATGGACACCTGTACGGGCGGAGAGATCACGGTCGATGGTGTACGTGTAGATCAGATGGATGAAAATGAACTGACGGATTACCGGCGGTATGATATCGGATTTGTGTTCCAGTTCTATAACCTGGTACAGAATCTGACCGCATTGGAAAACGTTGAACTGGCTACAGAAATCTGCAAGGATCCTCTGGAGCCTGCGGAAGTATTGAAACAAGTCGGTCTTGAAGACCGTATGCATAATTTCCCGTCCCAGTTATCCGGCGGTGAACAGCAACGTGTAGCAATAGCCCGGGCTTTGGCCAAGAATCCCAAGCTTTTACTTTGTGATGAACCTACGGGTGCATTGGACTATGTTACAGGAAAACAGATCCTGAAACTGCTTCAGGATACCTGCAGAACTTACGGGATGACAGTAGTGATCATTACCCATAATCTGGCTTTATGTCCCATGGGAGATAAAGTACTGAGAATCAAGAGCGGAAAAGTAATATCCGAAGAAGTGAATGAACATCCGCAGGATATCGAAACGATCGAATGGTAAACCTATGCCAAAGACAATGAGTAAGGACATTTGGCGGCTGATCAGAGCGTCCAAAGGACGCTTTCTTTCGTTAACCATGATCGTCATGATCGGTATGGCTTTTTTTATCGGTGTCTCTTCCTCTTCTTCCATCATGGCGAAAAATGTGGATGCCTACAGTGACCGGCTGAATCTGAAAGATATCACGATCTATTCCAATTACGGATTTGATGAAGAAGATCTGGAAAAAATCCGGAGTCTGGATATGGTAGCATCTGCGGAAAGCAGTAAATTTGTGGATGTGTATGCGGCATCCGAATCGAATGCTTCGGTTGCCCGGATCCACTCCTATGATCCTGAAGCAGAGATCAATCAGTTCGTCTTGGTGGAAGGAAGACTGCCGGTGAAGAAAGACGAAGTACTTGCGGAAGGCGGTACAGACATGGATCCGGGCCCTGCTATAGGCAGCGTACTGATTTTGACCAGACCGGCAGGTGATCTGGAAGACTGGCTGGATGTATCACGGATCACGGTAGTCGGACGTATTGATACTCCGTTGTATCTGAATATGACCAAAGAAAACAGCACTCTGCAGAACCAATACATCCAGACATATTTCTATATACCGGAAGAAGCATTCAATATTGATTACGATCTGGAAATCAGTGTCTTGTTGAAAGATGCCAAGAGCTATCAGTCTTTTTATACTGCTTATGAGAAATTTGCGGAAGATGCCAGACAAAAGATTGAAGAGGAAACGGAAGGCCAGACCGGTCACCGTCATGATGAAGTACTTGCGGATGCCTGGAAAGAATACAATGACGGTCTGAAAGAATACAACGACGGACGGCAGGAATTTGACGAAAAGATTGCGGATGCGGAAGCTGAAATCGCCGATGCGGAAGCGGAGATCGCGGATGGCCAGAAAGAAATCCGTGATGGGGAGAAGAAACTGCGTGATGCCCAGAAAGAACTTGATGACGCGGAAGAAGACGGCTACCGGCAAATCCGCGAAGCCAGGGCGGAAATCTCCCGCGGACAAGGCAAACTGCAGGATGGCATCGAGGAATTTGAACAGACAAAAAAAGAGATGAAGCAATACAAGAAGATGATCGATGACGGTATTGCACAATTGGAGGAAGGCATTGCCCAACTGAATCAGGCCCAGGAAGGACTATCCCAGATCGATGACGGAATCGGACAACTGAATAACGCGGAAGCACAAATTCAGGAAGCCGCTGACGGACTGCGTCAGATCAATGATGGTATCGCTCAGATTGATGAGAATCTCCCGGCTGTTGAACAGGCAGAAGCCTATCTTGCCCAGATCGAAGAAGGAATCAACCAGCTGGAAACCGCTTCATCCGCATTGGCACAGATCGATTCCCAGCGCAGTGAGATCAATGAACAGATCGAATCCCTGACTACCGTAAAAAACACCATCCAGAGCCTTCTTGACCGGAATATCATTACTCCGGATACACCGGTATCCACATTGACAGCGATGAGTACGGATCTTAAGAAAGTCGCGGACAGTCTGGATCTTCCTGAAGACGCGGATATCCGGGACTTCATGAGTGCCCTTGATACAGCTCTGGCACAGGCGGATGCCGGTCTTACCCAGCTGAATAATGCCCGTGCTCAAATCACAGAAGGATTGCAGGCACAGGGATACTCGGAAGAAACCCTGAATGATACCATCGCATCCCTGAAAGAAAGCCGCCAGCAGATTCTGAATAGACTTAACGGACAAAGTTCTGCGGCGCTAAGGGCGCAGAGAGAAGAACTGGTAAACCAGAAAACACAAATCGAACAAGCACTCTCTGCGCAGGGAATCAACCCGGAAGATATAGATGCCGCATTAGCCGGTATACGCGCGCAGAAAGAGGCTCTGCAGGCACAGAGACAGCAGATCGTGGATTCCCTTGCGTCACAGGGTATCGATGCGTCAGACATTCCCGGCGCGGTAGCGGAAATACAGAAAAAGATCAGGGAATTACAGGCACAGAAGAAACAAATCGATGATGGTCTGAAGAGTGCCGAAGAAGAGATCCTTGCCAATATGGAACTGCTGGACAGAGCCTATGCCGCAACCGTAAACGCTGCCGCGGAACTGGCGCAGGAAGTGGAAGACGCCCAGAAAGAGATTAATGACGGCTGGGCAGAACTCGAAGAAAACCGTCAGAAACTTCTGGACGGGATCCGGGAACTGGAAGATGCCAGAACAGAACTGGAAGATGCCAGAAAAGATGGTGAACAGGAACTGCAGGATGCTGAAGCGGATCTGATCAAAGCTAAGCAGGACATTGAAGATCTGGAAGAAGGAAAATGGACGATTCTGGACAGGCAGTCCCATTATGCCAGCCGGACATACAAAGGTACGGTGGAAACTATGGAAGCGATCGCTGCTGTGTTCCCGATGTTCTTCATCATGGTGGCAGCTCTGGTATGCCTGACAACGATGACGCGCATGGTGGATGAACAACGCGGACAGCTCGGAATCATGCGTGCACTTGGCTATACCCAGTTCCAGTGCGCATCCAAATATCTGATTTATGCCGGTCTGGCATCCCTGATCGGGGAAGTTGCCGGATCTGTTCTGGGGATTCTGATCGTGCCGCCGATCGTTTATACTGCCTGGAAGATGATGTATGTACTTCCGGATATGAAGATCTATGTCCCATGGCATCTGATCCTGGTGGCTTCCCTGGTGTTTATGGCGGTAATGCTTCTGACTACATGGCGGGCATGCCGCGGGGATATGAAAGAAGTTCCGGCACAGTTACTACGTCCAAAAGCCCCAAAACTGGGAAAGAATACGATTCTGGCAAGAATACCTGTCATCTGGAATATGATGTCTTTTACCTGGAAAGTAACGATCCGCAACCTTGTCCGGTATAAGAAACGTTTGGTAATGACGATTATCGGTGTTGCCGGCTGTACCGCATTATTGATTACCGGCTTTGGTGTACGGGATTCCATCAATTCCATGGTGGATATACAATTTGGTGAAATCATCCTGTACGAAGGAAGTGTAAAAGCCAAAGATCTTAAACCCAGTGAAATGAATACTCTTATGCGTGAAGTACAGGCAAGAGAGGATGTTGAACAAGTCTATGTTGTCGGCGGATATACAGCGTTGTGTACGGGAAACACAAAGAATCTGGAAGAAACCGTAAGTGTGCAGGTGTTTGAAGATCTCTCGATCGTTGAGAAAGTCTATGATCTGCGTACGAGAATCGGGCATAAACCGCTGTCCATCAACAATGAAGGTGTAATTATCAACGAACGTTTGTCAGAAAATCTTCATGTAAAGAAGGGAGATACCCTGACCCTTGAAAGCAATACCGGTGTACGCAGGGAAGTCGTCATTTCCGATATCTGCGAGATGTATATCAACCACTATCTCCTGATGTCACAGGATTATTACCGGAAAGTCTTTGGCACAAAGATCGCCATGGATACGATGCTGGTCAAGATCAACGGGGATAAGGATGTAAGTCAGGTATTCCAGCAGGAGATTGTCAAGGATGAGCGTATTTCAGAGATTACGTTCTACCAGGCTGTACTGGAGAACTTCAAGACGATGGTCAACAGTATTGACCTGATCGTATGGATCCTGATCATCAGTTCCATGTCTCTGGCATTTGTTGTGCTGGGAAATCTGATGAATATCAATATCAGTGAACGTCAGCGGGAAATCGCTACTCTGAAAGTACTTGGCTTCCACCGCCGTGAAGTAGAAAACTATATCTACAAGGAAAACAATATCCTGACGATTCTTGGTGCTTTTGCGGGCATTCCCGTAGGGATATTCCTGCACCGGTATATCATGGGACAGGTGGAGATGGATTATGTAATCTTCGGAAGGCGTGTATTCAACAGATCTCTGGTGTTCTCAGTCTTGATGACGATTGGCTTCGGATTGCTGGTAAATCTCTTCATGCGCAGAAATCTGCAGAAGATCCAGATGGTGGAATCACTGAAAAGTGTTGAATAACCTGCTCAGGCAGTGATAAAATACCATTACGTGTTGAGGATACAGTAGTAGGCAGGAATCTTCTGCAGAGAGGCGGTGGCCGGTGAAAACCGCTGTGGTGAACTTCTGAACTCGGTATCGGAGCGTACGTGTTTCCGCGTTAAGGAAAACAATGAGGGCACAGAAATGTGAACTAAGGTGGTACCGCGCTCAGGCGTCCTTAGAATTGAGGACGCTTTTTCTATGACAGGAGGAAAGAACTATGGCGTATGATCATAAACTGATTGAAAAGAAGTGGCAGGCATACTGGGAGGAACACAAGACATTCCGTACCGATGGATATGACTTTGACAAACCAAAGTTTTATGTACTGGATATGTTTCCGTACCCGAGCGGACAGGGACTCCATGTCGGACATCCGGAAGGCTATACCGCAACGGATATCGTAGCCAGAATGAAACGTATGCAGGGATATAATGTCCTGCATCCGATGGGATTTGATGCTTTTGGACTGCCTGCGGAACAATACGCGTTACAGACAGGTCATCATCCGGCAGAATTTACTTACCGGAATATCGATCATTTCCGTGAACAGATCAAGTCTTTGGGCTTTTCCTATGACTGGGACAGAGAAGTCAGTACTTCCGATCCGGAATACTATCACTGGACGCAGTGGATCTTCCTGCAGTTATATAAGAGAGGTCTGGCTTACGTTGCGGAAATGCCTGTAAACTGGTGCCCGGAACTGGGAACTGTATTGGCTAATGAAGAAGTAATTGATGGTAAATCCGAAAGAGGCGGTTATCCGGTGATTCGTAAACCCATGCGTCAGTGGGTATTGAAAATCACAGAATATGCGGAACGCCTGCTGGAAGATCTGGAACTGGTTGACTGGCCGGAGAGTACCAAGGATATGCAGAAGAACTGGATCGGTAAATCCACCGGTGCAGAAGTAGTCTTCAAGATCAAGGGCACAAACAAGGAATTCACGGTCTTTACCACACGCTGTGATACATTATTCGGCGCTACATACTGCGTCATGTCCCCGGAACATCCGTTCGTCAGCGAGATTACTACTGCTGAACAGAAGGAAGCTGTAGAACAGTACCAGGCAGAAAGCGCACGGAAGTCTGACCTGGAACGTACTGACCTGAATAAAGACAAGACCGGTGTCTTTACCGGTGCCTACGCAATCAACCCGGTAAATCATCAGGAAGTACCGATCTGGATCAGCGATTATGTCCTTGCAACCTATGGTACAGGCGCAATCATGGCAGTTCCTGCGCACGATGAACGTGACTATGAATTTGCCCGTAAATTCGGCTTGTCGATCATTCCTGTACTGGAAGGCGGTAATATCGAGGAAGCAGCGTATGTCGGTGACGGTATCCACATCAATTCCGGATTCCTCAACGGACTGAACAAAGAAGATGCCATCAATACGATGATCCACTGGTTACAGGAGAATCATTGCGGTAATGCCAAAGTACAGTACAAACTAAGAGACTGGTTATTCTCCCGTCAGCGTTACTGGGGAGAACCTATCCCGATCATCCATATGGAAGACGGTACAATGCGTGCTGTGGAAGAAAGTGATCTTCCTCTGGAACTTCCGGCAACCGATAACTACAAGCCGAGTGCTGATGGTGAATCTCCTCTGGCACACTGCACAGACTGGCTGAATGTGACGATTGACGGACAGAAGGGTATCCGTGAAACCAACACCATGCCTCAGTGGGCAGGATCCTGCTGGTATTATATCCGTTATATTGACCCGCATAACGATCATGAAATTGCGGAAAAGAAACTGCTGGATCACTGGCTGCCGGTAGATCTTTATATCGGCGGTGCTGAACACGCTGTCCTGCATCTGCTGTATGCGAGATTCTGGCATAAGGTGCTGTATGACTGCGGTGTAGTCAGCACAAAAGAACCGTTCCAGAAACTGTTCCATCAGGGCATGATCCTCGGAGAAAACGGTGTCAAGATGTCCAAATCCATGGGCAACGTCATCAACCCGGATGAACTGATTGCGTCTCACGGCGCAGATGCGCTGCGTCTCTATGAGATGTTCATGGGACCTCTGGAAGCTTCTCTGCCTTGGTCTACACAAGGTATGGACGGCGCCAGAAAGTGGCTGGACAGAGTCTGGAGAATGATCATGGAAAGCGATATGGTCACGGATGAACCTACACCGGAACTGGAATACAGCTATCACTTCCTGGTGAAGAAAGCCACGAAGGATATCGAAACCCTGAATTTCAATACTGCGATTTCCCAGATGATGATCTTTGTGAATGACTGCTATAAAGCAGGTAAGGTAAACAAGGACATGGCTGTCGGATTTGTGAAGATCCTCAGCTGCTTTGCGCCTCATCTCGGAGAAGAACTCTATCATTCTTTGACCGGAGAAGAAACCTCTGCATATGCACAGTGGCCGTCATACGATGAATCCAAGCTTGTACTGAATACAGTGACGATTATTGTCCAGGTCAACGGCAAGATGCGCGGAAAGCTTGAAATGCCTTCAGGAACCCCGGAAGAAGAAATCAAGAACGCGGCACTCGAAATTGAAAATGTCAAACAGATGCTGGAAGGAAAACAAATCCGTAAGATGATCGTTGTTCCCAACAAGATCGTGAATATCGTTGCCGCATAGGAGTAATAACATGAAAAAGATCACTGCATTTCACTACGAAGGATGCCCTTACTGTGTCCGGGCATTCCGGGCGATTGACGAACTGATTCAGGAAAATTCAAAATACGCGGATGTCCAGATCGAATGGATCCTGGAAAACGAGCATATGGATATCGCGGATCAATACGATTATTACGCTTGTCCGAGTATGTTTATCGGTAAGGAGAAACTCTACGAATCACATCTCTTTGAGAAATACGAAGAGTGCAGGGAAAACATCCGCAGGGTCTTTGACATTGCGCTGAGTGAATAAAAAAAAGACAGGCATCTCATACGGATGCCTGTCTTTCTATGTGTAATCTTATCGCAGAAGCTGATTCAGCAGAGAGAACAGTACGGAAGAATTGATCGTACCAGAGTTGCTGAACGCGCTGTTGGAAGCTGTGTTGAACAAGTTATACAGCTGGCTGTACTGGGAATTGTTGTTATAGTTGCCGTTAACGAAGTTCAGCAGGCTGCTCAGAGTATTATTGTTCTGAGGCTGTGTGCCGAAGAGGATGGTATACGGACTTGTTGTCTGTGTGCCGAAGAGACCGGTTGAAGTGTTATTTGTGCCGAAGAGGCTGTTAATGAAGGATGACGGCTGCTGCTGGTTTGCTGTCAGTAAACCGCTGTTTGTTGTGGTGTTCATACCCAGCAGGGAACCCAGCAGACCAAGACCTGTATTCTGCTGAGTAGCAGTATTCTTTTTCTTAAACAACTTGAGCAGGACGATGATCATCATGATGTCCTTCAGGTCCAGCTTGCCGTCAAACAGCGCTTTGACTGCCTTATTATTGTTTCCTTCGGCTTTCTTGTTACCGGTTAAACCACCGACAAACTTGAGCAGGTCAACGATGTCGAGAGAACCGGCGGAAGCGAGAATCAGTTTTACAATCGGACTATCTGCCAGGGATCTGCGGATCTGAGTCATCTGTTCCTGAGGAATGTTCTGCCCGAGAACCGTAAATGTCTGCGCGCCGCCGGCACGTGTTACCGGTTCTGCAGTCAGCAATTCAAGCAATAAGTCCGGCTGTTCGTCAACAGCCTCGTATAACTTCTTAGTAAAATTATCCATTTCTTTTTTTCACTCCTTTGTTAATTCTATTATAACAGGTTCAAGTATTTTGTGTTACAGACATACATGGAGTAAGATTGTATTATGAGAAACCGAATGATTGATTATGTGATTACAGGAATCTGTATTCTCATTATTGTCGGAACCTGGGCATATGTAGGATATGCCTGGACCAGACTCCCTGAGCAGATTCCCACTCACTTTGACTCTTCCGGGAATATTGACGGTTACGGCGGGAAAGGAGTGATCTTTTTATTGCCGGTCATGATGATCGTGATGATGGTGGTTCTGACGGTAACAGAACACATGCCGCAAAGCTGGAACTTCGGCAATATCCGCATTACTCCGCAGAATCAGTATCAGATTTATTCTGAAGGCAGAAACATGCTGCTCAGTATGAAACTGATCATTATGCTGTTGTTCTGCTTTATGACCGTGATGCAGGTGCGGGGAACCGCGATGCCGGTCTTCACAATGCCCGTAGTTCTGGCAGTAATCTTCGGAGATTTTCTGTTCTGGATGATCCGGATATATCGTTATAAGCAGGAGTAATATGCCTTTTAAAATCATACGTGATGATATCACAAGAGTAAAAGCCGATGTGATCGTAAACACAGCGAATCCGATGCCTGTATACGGCAGGGGCACCGATGAAGCAATCTATAGCGCTGCCGGCAGAGAGGAACTGCTGGAAGTACGGAAGAAGATCGGTGAGATGTCTCCCGGAGAAGCTGCTGTAAGCGAAGCTTTTGCGCTGCCCGCAAAGTACATTATTCATACCTGCGGACCAGAGTGGATCGATGGTGAACATCAGGAGAAGGATATCCTGCGTTCCTGTTACCGGAAATCGCTGTATCTTGCCCGGCAGCTAGGCTGTCAGAGTATTGCGTTTCCTTTGATTTCTACCGGATCGTATGGATTTCCCAGATCCCTGGGCCTGGAGATTGCCCTGGATGAGATTCGTACATTTCTGAAAAAAGAAGAAATGGATGTGATCCTGGTTGTCTATGATAAGCAGTCATTTGCGCTGTCCAAGTCTCTTACAGACCGTGTGGAAAGCTATATTGATGACCTCTATGTCCAGGAACACATGCCTGTGTATGCGGCAGGAGGATTCACCAACAAGAGAAAGAAATCTTCACTGCCGGGGAATCTGTACCGTCCGGAGGAAGAGCCGGCAGATTTTTCTGCCCCGATACCCGGAGAAGAATCCCTGCAGAGACGTCTGAAAGATGTTGTGGAACAGACACAGGAGACTTTCCAGGAAAAACTGCTGCGGATGATCGATGAACGCGGATTGACGGATGTAGAGGTATACAAGCGGGCAAATATCGACCGTAAACTCTTTTCCAAGATACGCTGTAATCCGGAGTATCATCCACGCAAGGAAACAGTACTTGCACTGGCAGCTGCGCTTCACCTGAATCTGGATGAAACCAGAGACCTTCTGCAGAGGGCAGGAAAAGCACTGTCTCCCGCAGATAAGGCAGACGTCATCGTGCAATTCTGTATTGAGAACGAAGTCTATGATATCTACGAGATCAATGCGCTGCTGTTTATGTATGATCAGCCTCTCTTGTGTGAATAATGTCGCCTGTACGGCGACCTTTTCTTTTTGTATATCCTGTATTCTCTGATTGTAAGAGAGGAGAACAAGAGATGAAAAAGAATTTAACTGAACTGGTAATGATCCTGGATAAGAGCGGATCGATGAGCGGACTGGAGAGTGATACGATCGGTGGTTATCGTTCCATGCTGGAGAAACAGAAAGAAACCGAAGGAGAAGTGCTGGTATCCACGATACTGTTCAACGAGAGAACCAGTGTGATCCATAACCGTGAATCACTGAACAAGGTAGAACCGATGACCAGAAGAGAATATATTCCGGGAGGATGCACAGCACTCCTGGATGCCGTAGGAAGCAGTATTGACCACATTGTGGGAGTCCACCGGAATCTCCCGGATGACCAGCGTCCGGCGAAAACCATCTTTGTGATCATTACGGACGGTCTGGAGAATGCCAGCCGGGAGTATTCATCCGCTAAGGTAAAGAAGATGATCGAAACCGAAACGAAGAAGTACGGCTGGGAATTCATCTTCCTCGGCGCCAACATCGATGCGGTGGAAACAGCAGGCAGATTCGGAATTGACGCAGATCACTCCGTGAATTATCACAGTGATCCCGTCGGTACCGCGCTGAACTATGAAGTTCTCGG
The DNA here is from genome assembly GCA_017430925.1 of Solobacterium sp. GTDB lineage: Bacteria > Bacillota_I > Bacilli_A > Erysipelotrichales > Erysipelotrichaceae > Bulleidia. The sequence continues at coordinate 33,805 of JAFRMA010000005.1, forward strand.
TGATGCGCTTGCCCGGATGAGAACGACAGGGAGATCTCTGGAGAAGAACTGGAAGAAGAAAATCGAAGAGGACTACGAGAACCGCGGATAAACAGGGAAACAGGAAATCCCTGTTTTTTTGTGTTTCTGAAGAACTCTAAAAACTTATCTGTCCCCGTAGAGAAGTAGAGAAGATTTTGGTATAATCCTAAGAGATATGGAAGAGTTTAAGGTAACGATAGAACAGTTTGACGGACCGCTGGATCTGATGCTGCACCTGATCAAGGAAAAAGAACTGGATCTCTTTGATCTGGATGTCAGTATTCTGACAGATCAGTATATTGCGTATCTGAATGCCATGCAGGATCTGCACCTGGAAGTAGCCAGTGAATATCTAGTGGAACTGGCAGAACTGATCGAATACAAGTCCAAGAAACTGCTTCCCAGAGATCCCGGTGAAATCGATGACAACTACGAAGAAGATCCCAAAGACCGTCTGGTACGGAGACTTCTGGAGTATCAGCAATTCAAGGAAGTATCTTCCCAGCTGAACCAGTTGTTTGAAGAACGGCAGTTACTGATGACCAAACCACAGTCTGAAGAAGCAGAGCAGTGGATCCGCAGTACGGATGATATGCACTATGACGGCAATCCGTATGAACTGATGCGGGCGATGCGCAAGGTACTGCTGAGAATGCAGCTTGCAAGACCGATCGAAACGAAATATACTTCCCGTGAGATCTCCATGGAAGACAGGCAGCTGCAGATCCGGGCTAAACTGGACCGTCTTCCCAAGACTTTCCGCTTTGAATCACTGCTGGATGATTGTCATGATGTACCGATGTTCGTGGCAACATTCCTGGCTGTTCTGGATATGGCAAGACAACATATCCTCGCATTTACCGTAGATGAAAATGATGTCATCTGGTTTTCCAAAGGAACGATAAGACATGACTGAGAAAAAAGACGAACTGGAAATCAAAGAAGAACCGGAAATTTATCCTCTGTCCTCAGATACACAGGTATATGCGGAACAGATGGAGATGCCTCTGGAGACCGGACATGCCAAGGCTATACTGGAAGGTCTGCTTTTCATCGTTGGTGATGAAGGACTCACTGTAGAACAGGCAATGAGTGTGCTGGAAATCTCCAGACAAAGAGTAGAGATTCTCTTTGATGATCTGATGAAAGAATATGCCGGGGATGATAACCGCGGTATTGAAATAGCCAACTATGGAGGAACATACCGCTTCTTAAGTAAAGCGCTTGTGCATGAATACGCGAAGAAACTGTTCCAGATGAACAAACACGCCACACTGTCCCAGGCAGCTCTGGAAACTCTGGCAATCATTGCCTACAAGCAGCCGATTACCCGTGTGGAGATCGAAGAGATCCGCGGGGTAGGTGCGGATATGATGTTAAGGAAGCTGCTTGCCCGTGATTTAATCAAGGAATCAGGCAGAAGTGATGCTCCGGGAAGACCGATCATTTATGAGGTTACCGAAGAGTTTATGAATACATTCAAGTTGTTAAGCCTGGATGAATTGCCGGAACTGCCGCAGTTCGGGGATATGGAGGATTCAGATGAATTATTCGGCCGTGAGTAAATGTCTGCGCTGTGTGATGGCTGGTTTCCTGGCAATTATGGTCTGTTTTGTGCCTGTACGCGGAGATGAAAAAGAAGAAGAGTACACATACAACTGCCGTACGATCGATACGTATGACTACCGGTTTCCGGTGCCTTACAGCGAATATATTGAAGAAAGCTACTACGATGACGCGTTCTTCGCGGGTGATTCCCGGATGGGCGCATTCCTGCTGTACGGTACACATGAGAACCGGAATGTTGCGTATGCGACTTCCGTAAGCATGATGACACTGGATATCACCAAGGTGGATATGGTGGATGAGGACGTTACGCTGTATCAGTTACTGACAGAGTGTGATAAGAATAATATTTATATTCTGATCGGTATTAATGAGATCCGCAATCCGAACTTCATCGTCTTCGGTGAAATGCTTCAGGAACTGATCACCAAGATCAAGAATAAGAATCCCTGGGTCAATCTCTATCTGATCCTGGCATATCATCCGGATTATATTTCCAACCTGCCGGAGCCGAAATTATCGGAGCACCTGCAGGACCTGAATACGACGCTGATCAATCTGGCAATCATCAATCATACGTATTATCTGGATCCGGATAACGGTCTGGATGATGAGAACGGTACGATAATTGATGCGTATGTATGGGATGGACTTCATCTGAATGTGGATGGGGCCAGAGCCTTTGAAGAATATATAGACACACATGTGGTAAGGAGTGAAAGATATGTTAAAGAAGTTTGTGAGTAGTTTGCTGGTCATTCTGGTATTGGTTGGTTGTTCCTCCGGAGGTGGTTCTTCCTCATCCAAGGCCACTGCAGGAGATATCGCTGCTTCACTGGTGAAAGATCTGAAACTGGAAGAGAAGGTAGTCAGTACCGAAGACCGGATTATACAAGGTCTGATGTTCTTCCCGGAAGATTCCGTGGAAGAAAGCGCGCTGTACCTGTCCAACGATAAGAAGGCAGACACGGTAGGTGTATTCAAGGCAAAAGATGCTGAAAAATGCAAGGAATGCATTGAAACTTATCGTGAGACACTGAAATCCCAGATGCAGAGTTATGCGCCGGGAGAAACATTCAAGGTAGACAGTGCAATCATCGAAGAGAAGAACGGGTTTGTGATCTTTGTGATCTGCGACAACCTTGAGGATGCCCGGAAGATCGTAGAAAAACTCTAGAATACAGTAAAAGCGCTGATCACCAGGTTGGTGCTTTTTCTGTCTGCGGATATTGATCTGTCACAGATGGATTTATCATGGCGTATTCCGTCTTGAAAGTATACAATGGTAATTGTGATGAAAATGAATATACGTAAAGCGGAAGAAAGAGATATACCGGAACTTAAGCGGTTATTGCTGCAGGTGCTGAATATCCATGCGGAAGGAAGACCGGATCTTTTTATTCCAAATACAACAAAGTATACAGATGACGAACTGCGGGAACTGATTCATGATCCGGATATCTCTATTTTTGCGGCAGATACCGGAGAACAGCTTGCCGGTTATGTTTTCTGTATGCTGAAACGACGTCTACACAACAACAATATGCATGATATTACAACACTGTTTATCGATGATCTATGCGTGGATGAAAGTATGCGGCGACATCATGTCGGGGTGCAGCTGCTGGAATACGCGGAGGAATATGCCAGATCACTTGGCTGTTATAATATCACTTTGAATGTATGGGCATTCAACGAACAAGCCTGTCGTTTTTATGAAAAGATGGGAATGAGACCGCAGGAGACGGTCATGGAAAAAATCTTGGGAGGAAAGAAAGAATGAGTACAAATCAGAATCCGGAAAACTGCAATCACAATTGTGATAACTGTTCAGCGAACTGCGGGGAAAGACAGAGCGGACCGCAGGATTTCCGTGTGGAAGCCAATCCACGTTCCAGTATTAAGAAAATGATCGGAATCGTATCCGGCAAGGGCGGTGTAGGCAAGTCCTTTGTGACATCGATCCTGGCTTCGCATATGACAAAGAAGGGATACCGCTGCGCGATCCTGGACGGAGATATTACCGGACCAAGTATCGGGAAAGCTTTTGGTATTCATGAAAAAGCAAACGGTGATGGTGAACTGATCTTCCCGGCACAGACAAAGACAGGTATCCAGGTAATCAGCGCGAATATGCTGCTGGAAGATGAAAGCCAGCCGATCATCTGGAGAGGACCGCTGGTTGCGGGTATTCTGAAACAATTCTATCAGGAAGTATTATGGAAAGATGTAGACTACATGTTCGTGGATATGCCTCCGGGAACCGGTGATGTACCTCTGACTGCTTTCCAGTCGCTGCCTTTAGACGGAATCGTCATTGTCACGACACCTCAGGAACTGGTCGGTATGATCGTGGAAAAGGCGATAAACATGGCCAAGATGATGAATATTCCGATTCTTGGTGTCGTTGAAAACATGAGTTATGTAGAATGCGGCAAATGCGGTGAGAAGATTTATGTCTTTGGCAAGTCTCATCTGGATGAAACCGCAGAGAAATACGGACTCCCGATCCTGGGAAGGATCCCTCTTCGTGAAGAGACCGCGCTGGCATCCGATGAAGGAAATATCGAAGATATTCTGGTGCCGGAGATCTTTGCGGCTGTGGATGTGATTGAAAGTATCTGAAAATTCAGATTATCTTCAGGTAATCTTCACATAACTTCAATAGAATCATTACAGGAGGGCAGTTATGGCAAAGATACTGATTACAGATGATGAACCGAAGATCCGTGAAATGATCCGTAAATATGCGCAGTATGAGGGCTTTGATGTGACGGAAGCTGCCGATGGCATGGAAGCCGTGGAACTGTGTACGGAACGGAACTTTGATCTGGTGATCATGGATATCATGATGCCGAACCTGGATGGTTTTTCTGCGGTCAAGGAGATCCGCAGGATCCGCCCGCAGATTGCTGTAATCATGTTGTCTGCGCTGGGTGAGGAATACGATAAAGTCCATGGTTTCGATCTCGGTGTAGATGATTATGTAGTGAAACCGTTTTCGGGTAAGGAACTGATGATGCGTATTCATGCGATCCTGAAACGGGTGAATCCGCAGGCTTCCGCATCGGAAGTATATACGATCAACGGAATGGTGATCGATTGTTCCGCCAGAACCGTGCATATTGACGGAGTAAGGGTGAACCTGTCCCCGAAAGAATATGAGTTATTAGTCTATCTTGTGCGAAACACAGGGATTGCCCTGACCAGGGAACAGATCCTGCAGACAGTCTGGGGATATGACTTTTTCGGTGATGACCGTACATTGGACACCCATATCAAGCTTCTGCGGAAGAATCTCGGAGAATACAGCAGATATATCGTTACGTTAAGAGGAGTAGGATATCGTTTTGAAAAAGAAAGTTAGTCTGAACGGAAAAATAGCGGTATATCTGCTCATCTTCACAGCTCTGATGCTAGGTGTGATTGCCGTTCTGCAGACACAGCTTTTGGAACCGATGTACAAGTCATCCAAAATCAGTTCGGTCAAGGCGGCTGCGGCAGAGATTGAAGAAGAACTTGGGGACGATGAAGATCTGCTGAATACCATGTATAAAGTCGCGGAAGAACAAGATGTGTGTATCCGTATTCTTTACAGCGGAAAAGATTTTGCGACCGGATATATGGGTTGTCCTCTGTACCGGATGAATGACCGGGATATCCTCTGGGAACTGTCTAAGGCAGAAGCCAACGGCAACGAGTATCTCAACGATGAAGCAAACAACATGATGGACAGCAGGTCTGTCGATAATATCATCTACACAAAGATCGTTGATGAGAATCCCCCGAAAATCATCATGGTCAATGCAAGTATCACCCCGCTCAGCGCCACGATCCAGACTCTGCGCAGACAGTTGCTGATCATTGCCGGAGTCATGATCCTCGGCGTACTGATCCTGGTATACTTCATGAACCACGATATTGCCCGTCCCTTAAACAAGATCAATACTGCTGCGAAGAAACTTTCCGGCGGTGAATATGAAGTCAGTGAAGACACCAACAAGTATCTGGAAGCCTACGAACTGAATGAAACACTTTCCCAGGCAGCTTCGGATATCCGGAAAGCCGATCAGGCCAAAAGAGATCTGATCAGTAACGTATCCCATGATCTGCGTACACCGCTGACTATGATCACCGGATATGGTGAAATGATGCGGGATCTTCCCGGTGAAAAGACCGATGAGAATCTTCAGGTTGTCATTGATGAAGCGAAGAGATTATCTTATCTGGTCAATGATCTGCTGGATCTTTCGAGACTCCAGGAAGGCAAAATTGTCCTGCACAAGGAAAACTTTGATCTATCCGGAATGATCACAGAAGAACTGCGTAAATACGACGTATACAAGGTGAATGAAGGCTTTGAAATCACCGGAGAAATCGATCCGGATCTTGAGGCCTATGGAGATGTTGCCAGAATACGACAGGTACTGAATAACTTCATGACCAATGCGGTCAACTATTCCGGAGATGCCCGGAAGATCATCGTACGGGCTCACCGGCAGGGTGAACGTGTACTGGTGGAAGTACAGGACTTCGGCGAAGGAATCGAAGAGAACCGTCTGAAGGATATCTGGGACAGGTACTACAAGATCGACAAGGCGCATGTGCGTTTCAGCCAGGGCAGCGGGATCGGTCTGGCAATCGTCAAGGAGATTCTCGATCTTCATGAGACAACCTATGGTGTACGAAGCAAGGTCAACGAAGGATCTGTCTTCTGGTTTACTTTACCTGCGGCAAAATAACATCACAAACAGAAAACCGGCAGTGAGATAGGGCGCAAACCGTATTTCCTGCCTCTTTTTTAATCTTCCGGCAGAATTACATAATGCGAACAGGCACGCGCAGGCAAGAGCTGTAAAGAAATATCTGCTGTAGGAAATACTCCACGCAAGGATCATCTTTGTATCTCCCCAGCCCATGAACCCCAGGGAAGAGAGAATCACACAGAGAATCACTGTAAATATATAGACCTGAAGATGTATACCTTTTGGTGATGATAATACCACTAATCCGATACTGCAGAGATCCGGGATCTCCCCGCAGCGCAGATCCGTGACCGCCGCAAGATACAGGAACGGGAAAAACAAGACCAGCGTATCCTCGGGCATGACCGGCAATATACATAAAACCAGATGATAAAGAAGCACCAGAAAGAACGGCCGGCCGAAATCAAGGATACAAAAGTGATCCGTCATTCCGCAGTAATGCCTGGAACAGATCTCCGCCAGCCCTGTCATACATAGATCTAGCACAAACAGATAGATTGTCATCTACCTGTTATATAGTCAGAATATGAAGAATTCCCTGAGATAGTTTTCTTTTCATGAAAGAGTGTGCTATGATTTACAAGTTAGCGAGGAAAAGGAATGTCAGAGAAGTTTACGTATAAGACAAAAGGGGTATGTTCAAACAGAATTGAACTCCAGGTAAATAACAATATTATTGAAGACTGTGCAATCATCGGCGGCTGTCCGGGTAATACGGCAGCTGTAGCCAAACTGGTCATCGGCCACGATGTCGATGAAATCATTAATATGCTGGACGGCACGAGATGCGGATTTAAACCAACATCCTGCCCGGATCAGTTAGCGAAAGCACTTCGCAGCTATAAAGCCAGTCTGTAGAATCTGGCTTTTTTTCAAGAGGGTATGACTAAAAGAGCGTTTCTTCACAAATATCTTACGGGGAATTATCTGAAGATGATCCTGATGCTTACACTGGCAGTAACGGCAGTGTTTTTAAGCTTGTTATCACCGCTGGTGTTCAGTTATTTCATCGATTATATCATTGATATGAAGCCGATTCAGAGTCCCGTACTTGCTGGTGTTATCCAGATGCTCGGCGGGGTGGAGTATCTTCGCGGACATTTGTGGATCGGCGGTATTCTGGTCATTACGATCTACGGTTTATCTGCGTTATCCATGTTTCTGCGCAGTTATCTCAGCGGCAGGATCGCGGAAGATATGACCTACCGGATCCGTAATGACCTGTACAGGCATCTGCAGAGACTTCCGTACAGTTACCATGTGACATCCAAGACCGGTGAGCTGATCCAGAAGTGTACCAGTGATGTGGACCAGATCCGCAGAGTATTCGGCGGTCAGTTACAGCAGATGGTTCGCTCGGTATGCATGGTTACGATTGCCTGCTATATCTTGTTTCGTCTGAATGCACAGCTGGCATGGAAAGCTGTGATCCTGATGCCGGTACTGTTTCTTTATGCGTTTTTCTTCTACAAGCGCAATCAGAAGGCCTTCCTGGAAATGGATGAATCAGAAGCCCGATTTACAGCCGCTGTACAGGAGAATCTGGCAGGAATCCGGGTCGTCAAAGCATTCGGCCGTGAGAAGTACGAGATCGAGCGTTTTGACCACTTTAACGATGAATACAGGGAATTGAATTTCAGCTTGTTAAAGCTGCTGGGCAAGTACTGGTCCAGTTCGGATATCATCAGTATGATGCAGACACTGATCGTTTTGTTTGCCGGTATTGCGGAAGCCAGAAGGGGAAATCTCACGATTGGTAATTTCTTTGTCTTTGTCAATTACGAATCCATGATCCTGTGGCCTCTGCGCCAGCTGGGAAGGATCCTGGCAGACTTTGGTAAGAGTAGTGTATCCATCGGACGTTTGATCGATATCTTTGACGCGAAAGAAGAAGATATGACTACCGGAGTATCACCGGAAATCAAGGGAGATATCGTCTTTGATCATGTCGGTTTCCAGTACGATGACGGTACGGTACCGGTACTGAAGGATATCTCCATGCATATCAAACCGGGAGAAACCGTGGCCATCATCGGACCTACAGGTTCCGGTAAATCTTCCTTGGTTCACCTGTTATCCGGGTTATACGATTATACTTCCGGCAGTATCAAAATCGATGGTACTGAGCTGCGGGATATCCGCAAGGATCATCTGCGCCGGAATGTCGGTATAGTCCTGCAGGAACCTTTCCTGTTCTCCCGTACGATTTATGACAACATTCACCTGAACCACGAAAACGCGTCAATGAAGGATGTGGAAAAAGCTGCGGCGGTAGCCTCTGTCCATCACGTGATCAAGGAATTTGACCAGGGATACGATACCCTGATCGGAGAGAAGGGTGTAACCCTGTCCGGCGGACAGAAACAGCGTATAGCGATTGCCCGTACGGTGCTGAATGATAATAAAGTACTGATTTTTGATGATTCTCTTTCCGCAGTAGATACAGAGACTGACGCAGAGATCCGTAAAGGTATCCAGAGTCTGAATGCGGGAATTACCACGATCATCATCACCCAGAGAGTAAACAGCGCCCAGGATGCGGATAAGATCTTTGTGCTGGAAGACGGACAGATCACCCAGGAAGGAACCCACAGGGAACTGATCCATCAGGAGGGTCTGTACAAGCGTATCTATGAGATACAGTCATCGTACGTGAAAGGCGGTGATGAGTAATGTCAGTAACACGTTTTGAGGAAAAGACATACAATACAGATTCACTGGATATCCAGCTGTGGAAACGCATCCTCGGCTTACTGAGAAACCAGCGTCATCACCTGGTGAAAATTGCCTGTCTGAATATCGTGATTGCCATGTTCGATGTCCTGATCCCGTACATGAACAAGATCGCAATCGATACTTTTGCGACAGGTAAGGGGAATAATACACAGTTGATGATCTTTACGGCAGTTTTCCTGTGCGGTGTACTGATCCAGGCTGGTTTGGTTTACATGTACTTCCTGCAGGCAGGACGTATGGAGTCTGAAACGGCCCATGAAATGCGCAAGAATCTGTTCCATCAGTTACAATCCCTGTCTTATTCCTTCTTTGATGTCACACCGGCAGGATGGCTTCTCTCACGTATAACCAGTGATGTCTCCAGACTTGCGGAGATCTTGTCCTGGTCACTGATGGATTGCGCGTGGGGCATGAGTACGATGATCGGTGCTACAGTGGTCATGTTGGTGACGAACTGGCGTCTGGCTTTGCTGGTATTTGCGGTTGTTCCGGTCCTGGCTTTTATCGCCCGGTATTTCAACATCCGTATTCTGAAGAATTACCGTGAAGTACGCCGGATCAATTCCAAGATCACCAACGGCTTCAGTGAAGGTATTACCGGTGCCCAGACGACCAAGACACTGGTTCTGGAAGATATGAATTTCCGTGATTTCGAACAGGATACCAGCAGTATGCGCAAGGCATCCATCAAAGCGATCACGATGTCTTCTTTGTTGTATCCTTTAGTCAGCTTCCTGAGTTCTTTCTCCATTGCTGCAATTTTGATCTACGGCGGTCATCAGATCCTTCTTGGAATCCTGCAGTTTGGTACTCTGGTCATGTTTACCCAGTATGCCCAGCAGTTCTTTGATCCGCTGAATCAGATTGCCAGTGTAGCCGCGGAATTGCAGATGGCACAGGCAAGTGCCGAGCGTATTCTCTGGCTGCTGGATGAAAAACCGAAGATCAAGGATACCCCGGAAGTCATTGAGAAGTATGGTACGGAACTGGATCCCAAATCGGAAAACTATGAAGAGATGCATGGAGATATAGAATTTGATCATGTGAGTTTCCATTACATTGAAGGAGAAGAAGTACTGAAGGATTTCTCTCTGAAAGTATCGGCAGGACAGACGATTGCCCTGGTTGGTGAGACCGGGTCCGGAAAGAGTACGATCGTAAATCTTCTGTGCCGGTTCTATGAACCTACGGAAGGGCATATCCTGATTGACGGCAGGGAATACAGAGAACGCTCTGTCGGCTGGCTGCATTCCAATCTTGGCTATGTCCTGCAGTCTCCGCATCTGTTCAGCGGTTCTGTGAAGGATAATGTACGTTTCGGACGTCTGGACGCGACCGATGAGGATATCGTGAATGCCTGCCGTCTGGTCAATGCGGACAGCTTTATCCGTGACCTTGAGAACGGTTATGATACGGAAGTAGGAGAAGGAGGAGGACGTCTGTCCACCGGCCAGAAACAGCTGATCAGCTTTGCCCGGGCAGTGATCGCGGACCCGAAAATCTTCATTCTGGACGAAGCGACATCTTCCGTAGATACCGAGACAGAACAAATCATTCAGGATACGATCGAACATGTGATGAAGGGCAGAACGAGTTTTGTGGTTGCGCACAGATTGTCAACGATCGTAAATGCAGATAAGATATTGGTAATAAAAAACGGTGTTGTGACCGAGCAGGGAACACATAATGAACTGATGGAACAGAAGGGATATTACTATCGTCTGTATACAAATCAGTTCAATGAGAAACTGGAAGCGGAGATCCTGGGTGTACGTGAAGAGAAACAGGAAGAAGAGCCTTCAGACTATGAGAGTGAGGATTAGATGTATTACATACTGATGATTCTGATCGTGATTCTTGATCAGCTGAGTAAATGGTTTATCCAGAGTCACTATATACTGATGGGAAAACAAGTGATCATTCCCGGATTCTTTTCGATTACCTATGTACAGAATACCGGTGCGGCCTGGAGTATCCTGTCCGGCAAACAGACATTTCTGATCTGGGTATCAGTGATTGAGATTGCGGTGATTACCTGGTTCTTTTTCCGTAACCGTAAGGATCATAACCGCCTGTATATGACTGCACTGACACTGATGCTGGGCGGTGCTTTCGGCAATCTGATTGACCGCGTATTCCTGCACTACGTACGGGATTTCCTGGATTTTATTATCTTCGGTTACGATTTCCCGGTATTTAATATTGCGGATTCAGCGCTGTGTATCGGTGTTGGCCTGTTGATTCTGGATATGTGGCTGGAAGAGAGAAGACATGCGTAAAGAAGAATGGATCACAGAAGAAGAGGGTATCCGTATCGACAAGCTGGTAAGTGATCAGCTTGATCTTTCACGTTCCCGTGTACAGATGCTGGTGGATGAGGGAAAGATCCTGGTTAACGATAAACCGGTCAAAAACAGTTATAAGGCTGAAACCGGAGATCGTATTACCGTGGAGATCCCGGATGCGGAATCTGTTGATCTTCTCCCGGAAGATATCCCGCTGGATATTCTGTATGAAGACAGCGACATCATCGTCATCAACAAACCCAAGGGGATGATCGTACATCCGGCACCAGGTATTTATACGGGAACCCTGGTTAACGCGCTGCTGTATCACTGTCAGGATCTGTCAGGAATCAACGGTGAGATCCGTCCCGGTATCGTGCACAGGATCGACAAGGATACGACCGGTTGTCTGGTGGCATGCAAGAACGATATGGCGCATGAAGCGATTGCCCGTCAGCTGGAAACCAAGACATGTTCAAGAAAGTACAAAGCAATCGTTACCGGGAATATCACGCATAACGATTTATATATCAATGCCCCGATTGGCAGAGATCCCCGGGATCGTCAGAAGATGACGGTTACCGATAAACACTCCCGTGAAGCAATCACCAAGGTCCATGTCCTGGAACGCTTCCGCAATCATACTTATATTGAATGTGAACTGGAGACCGGACGTACACATCAGATCCGTGTACATATGAAATATATCGGTCATCCGGTTGTCGGTGATCTGAAATACGGCAGGAAATGTAAGGAAATCGAAACTGACGGCCAGGTACTCCATGCGTATGAACTGGAACTGATTCATCCCCGAACAGGTGAGAAGATGGTGTTTAACGCGCCGCTTCCTGCATACTTTGAAGAATTACTGGAGATCTACCGCCATGAGCAATATTAGGTCCTACCGGAGAACCCCTGTAACAACATGTTCGATGATCTTATGCGTGCTGGTTTTCCTGTGCGTGAACTTTCTTCCGCTGAAGATCAGCGAAGGCTCAAAAATCATTCTTTACGGGGCGTATTACAAGACGTTTATCATTGCCGGGGAATGGTGGCGTTTACTGACCGTCGGTCTGGTTCATTATTCTTTATGGCATCTGGTTATGAATATGATGAGTCTCGTGAATCTCGGCAGATTTCTGGAAATGCAGTACGGCTCCGGTAAGTTTCTTTCGGTGCTGGCAATGTCCACAATCGGCGGTTCCGTATTCCTGTTTGCGTCAAAGGGAAATACGATCGCCGTCGGATTATCTGGAGGATTGTACGGCTTACTGGGATTTATGTTACTGGTATTGACGAAGAACGGAAGTCTGAAACATCCGGTTTTCCGCGCGTATATGTTCCGTACGATCATGGTCAACCTGATGATCAATCTCCTGCCGGGAATCGCGTATATGGCCCATCTCGGCGGTTTCCTTACCGGTGTGCTATGTGCCCTGGTCCTGTCAAAAGACCCGGATATCCTGAAGATCCGCATACATACCTTGATCGCATCTTTGGTGCTGGCAGGCTTTCTGGGTTATCGTGTAAGTCAGAAGATGTATATACGCACAGATGAGCGTTATCTAGGTACGGATATTGAAGTATTAAGAACGTATCGTGATCTTGGTCTGCGCAGTTACAGTATGCATATCGCTGAGAAGATCGATGCGCAGTATGATACAATTTATCTGGAAACAGCACTGAAGGAGGACTAACTATGCCTAAACGTGAGAATACACTGACCTGGGATGAATACTTTATGGGTCTTGCCCATCTCTCGGCCTTACGTTCCAAAGACCCGAGCACGCAGGTAGGCGCGGCGATCGTGGATGAGAATCACCGGGTGGTATCTGTCGGTTACAACGGTTTCCCCCGGGGATGTGATGATGATGAATTCCCGTGGGACAGAGAAGGCGGAATGCTGGTGACGAAGTATGCGTATGTCGTGCATGCGGAACTGAATGCGATTCTCAACAGCCCGCGTCCGGTCAGAGGATGTACGCTGTATGTATCGTTATTCCCGTGCAATGAATGCGCCAAGGCAATTATCCAGTCCGGTATTACCAAGATCGTCTATGAATCCGATAAATACGCGGAAACAGAAGCAATCTATGCCAGTAAGAGGATGCTGCAGGCTGCCGGTGTAGAACTAGTACGCATTGAAAACACGATCTCCCTGACCGTGGAGAAAGTACCTAATACTTCAATTTAAAACCTTGTGATATCACAAGGTTATTTTTTCGGTATTCTTGAAGTGGATCTTGGCGACTTCGTGAAGCCTTTCCATACCATAACGGCGGACAAACTCTGACGCTGACTGATCGGCAGGAGAACCTCCGCCTTTTTCAAACACCATGTCATAAGCTTCATTCAGTTTGTCCATCGCATGCAGAAAGGCGTAACGCGCCAGAATACTTCCGGCAGCCACCGCCGGATACTTATTCTCTGCCTTTGTCTCAAAACGGATATTCCTGACGACATTCTCTGTACGTGAAAGATAACGGTAATATTGCGCTTCCGGGGTGAACTGATCGATAACGATCAAATCCGGCAGGGTAGTCTTTTTCTTCAGATTCAGGAATGCCTGGTTATGCATCTCTGCCTTGATCGCATTCATGTTCCTGGTCTTGTGGATCTCGTTATACCGGGCGGGAGGCAGGATCAGCAGGCTGTGCACAAGCTCTTTCTGCAGAACCGGCGCTATCTTGCGTATCACTTCATCCGTAATCATCTTGGAATCCCGGATACCCAGTTCCTGCAGGAGAGGTAACTGTTCTTCCCGCACACATACGGCGCATACACAGACCGGTCCGAAGTAATCTCCCGTACCGACTTCATCACTGCCGGCATGCGTTCCTACAGTATCTTTCTTCTGATAAGGGGATGCATAGACTTCCGCATCTTTGCCCTGAAAGACGATCTTACCGGAAGTATACGAGGTAATAACGCAGTTCTCCAGACGTAACTGATAATGGGTATACTGCGGGTGTTTTTCTTCTCCGAAGGTATGCCAGTCATGGTAGATCTGGTCAGAGAGTTCTTTTGTAATGTTTAAAGTTATCGTACTCATCTTTAATATTTTAGCATTGATTTGAACTATCGGATGATTTTCGCTATGATAATGGAGATTATGTTTACGATTGAATATGCATGGCTGTTATACATTGATATTGCGGTGATCCTGATTTACCTGGCTTTTTTCTTCCTGGGAGTACACCGGGGATTCCTGTATCAGATCATTACTTTAATTGCGTCTGTGGCTTCATTCTTTGTGTCCTGGAGATATCATGAGTTATTTGCGGACTACGCGGAGATCTGGCCGCGTTCGCTTACGCCGATGCAGGATACATTGTTTGCGGATATCCTGTATCAGAAAATGAATCAGGTCGTCTGGTTTGTCTTATTGTTCCTGATTCTGAAACTGATGTTCGCCATTGTCAGTCAGTTATTCAAAGGTCTGCAGGAAGTACCGATCCTGAGGCAGATCAACGGTATCTTTGGCGGTCTGCTTGGTCTGGTGATTTCAACGATCTGGGTGCTGGTATTCTCTGTATTTCTGAATACTCCGGTCATCACGAACGGACAGATGGTGAAAGATCAGACGCTGGTTGGTCTGGTCATCCAGGAATCAAAGAAAGTATCCGCGGAATTCGGCGGACCGGAAAATGCCGGAGAAGTCTTAAATTATATTTATACCAGCGCTCAGGAACTGGATGGACAGGATATGGAAATTGTCAGTCAGTGGCTTGAAGAACATGGCTTCGCGGAGTAGTGTATGAGTCTGGCAAAAAGTCTTGAATTAGATGTGATACTGCATGAGATCCAACGATCTTGTGCTTTTTCGCTTGGTCAGAAACGCATAGAAGAGACCGTTCCGTCCTACGATAAACTGATTATCCGCAGGGAGAATACACTGATCAGGGAAGCCCTGGCGGCTGTGATCCACAGCGGACCCATGCCTTTTGCGGGCATCCGGGATATCCGCGGTTCACTGCAGGATGCCGTCCGCGGAAGGACACTCTCCGGCCAGGAACTAAATCAGGTACGTGATCAGATTCTGGGTGTACGCGGTATTCTCAGTTACGATTCATCCCTGGATATTGAACATCCCGCAATCCATGATCTGGTATCTACACTTACCCTGCATGAACACGCAGAAGAAGAAATCAGCCGGTGTATCAATCCTTACGGGGAAGTCATGGATTCCGCATCGCCGGAATTATCGCGTATACGCAGAGATCTCAGCCGGGCAGAAATGGCCATTACCGAAGCGGTCAACCGCTTTATATCCACACACCCGTCAAGTGTAGTTGACAATATCGTCACTTACCGCGGAGGCAGGGCAGTGATCCTGGTCAAGGCAGGAGAGAAGAACGCGTTCGGCGGTCTGGTCTACGGGGATTCCGCATCCGGACAGGCATCTTATATTGAACCGTCATCTCTGTTCAACGCCAACAACCGCCGCCAGCAGCTCCTGGATGCGCAGGAAGAAGAAATCGAACGGATCCTGAAAGAATTAAGCAGTGAAGTCGGTAAGATCGGCACAGAAGAACTGGCGAATCTGGAAACCCTGGCAATCCTGGACGCGTTATCCGCGAAGGCACAGTGGGGAGCGGAACATGATGCTGTTGTGGCGGAACTTACAGAAGAAAGAAAACTATACCTGCGTCAGGCCAGGCATCCCCTGATCGATCCCAAGGCTGTTGTGGCGAATGACTATCATCTGGAAGATCCGGTGAGGATGCTGCTGATCACCGGTCCGAATACCGGCGGTAAGACCGTATCCATGAAGATCATCGGACTGTTCACCTTGATGACCTACTGCGGCATACCGGTAACTTCAAGAGAAGCGGTAATCCCGTATTTTGATCATGTCTACGCGGATATCGGGGATGACCAGAGTGTGGTATCTTCCTTATCCAGTTTCAGTTCATCCATACGCAAACTCTCGGAAATCATAGAAAACGCCACCGGAGACAGTCTGGTTCTGGCAGATGAGATCGGGTCCGGTACGGATCCCCGCGAGGGAGAAAGCCTGGCAATCGCGATTCTGAATGAACTCAGGGAACGGAAGACCATGGTTGTCGCAACCACTCACTACGGCAGATTAAAGACCTATGGAAAAAGACATCCGGATATCTTACTCGCAAGCGTACAGTTTGATATGGACAAGCTGGAGCCTACATACCGCTATATCGAAGGATTGACCGGACAATCCAATGCCCTGGCAGTAGCGAGAAAATACGGCCTTCCCAGGGGTATCACCAACTATGCGCGTTTTCTGATCAACCAGGCAAAGACCGAGGAAGATCACCTGATCGAACAACTGGAACGGCAGGTCAACGAAAACGAACAGTTAAAACGAGATCTGCAGGAACGTGAACAAGCTCTGGCGGAAAAAGAAAAACAAATCGCAGCCAGAGAGAAACAAGTGAATTACGAGAAGGAAGTACTTCGTGACAAAGCTGCAGAAGAAGCTGAAAAGATCCGCGAAGAGGCACGTGCCGAAGCTGAAGAGATTCTTGCCAACATGCGCAGGATGTCCATGGGTACGAAGTACCACGAAGTCCTGGAAGAAAAGAAGAAACTGGATCGTCCCGCGGAACAGGAGACCCAGGCCAACGATGATGAATACCATGTCGGAGATGCCGTAGAACTGCGGCAGGGAACGCAGGTCGGTGTCGTCACCGAGATCCGCCGCAAGGATATCACGGTGATGATCAACGGCAGAGCCATGCATGTCAAACCATCACAGATCCGTCATTCCAACAAGATCATCCCGAAGAAACCGGAGAAGACGATCGTACGCATTGAGACCGGATATGCGGGAAATATCACCACCGAATGTAATCTGATCGGTATGCGTGTGGAAGAAGCCATGGAAGAACTCAGTGAATATCTGGATAAAGCCAGACTTCATAATCTGAAAGTATTCCGGATCATCCACGGTGACGGAAGCGGTGCCCTGCGCAAGGCTGTACACCAGAAACTGGAACGTACACCGGGAGTAGAGTCTTACCGTATCGGTATGCCTCAGGAGGGTGGTACCGGCGCTACCGTCGTGCAGATGAAGGAATAACATGGATAAAGAGTATATCAAAGCGAAATTATCGAATTTACCCCATGAACCCGGAAGCTACCAGATGAAGGATCTGCACGGAGAAATCATCTATGTCGGTAAAGCCAAGGACCTCCATGCCAGGGTAAACCAGTATTTTGTCGGTGCTCATGATTTCAAGACCTCCAAGATGGTCAGAAATATTGAGGACTTTGATTTCATCGTGACCAGAAGCGAGAAAGAAGCTCTGGTTCTGGAGATCAACCTGATCAAGAAGTACCGTCCCAAATACAACATCATGTTTATTGATGATTCCAGTTATCCCTATATCAAACTGACCAGGGAAGAATACCCCCGGTTAATGATTGCCAGGGATACGAAGAAAGATAAGAAATCCCGCTATTTCGGACCGTTTCCGGATGCCACGGCAGCCAGAGATACGCTGAAACTTTTACTGTCGCTGTATCCTCTGCGCAGATGCACGACCATGCATGACAAAGTATGCCTGTATTACCATATGGGACAATGTCTGGGACCGTGTGAATACAAGATCGAGGAACAGGTATATGAAGAGATGGCTTCCCGGATCACGAGTTTTCTCAACGGGGATACGGATGAAGTAGAAAAGGATCTCACCCGGAAGATGATGGAAGCCAGTGAAAACCTGGAATTTGAAAAAGCCGGTGAATATAAACAGATGATCGATTCCATACACCGTGTCATCGATAAACAACTGATCGAGATGGATCACCGCGGCACGAGAGATGTCTTTGCCTGGTACGCGGACAGGGGATATCTGGCGATCCAGGGGTTTCTTGTACGAAGCGGTATAGTCCTGAACAAGGAATTCCGGCTTCAGCCGTTGTACGGTGACGCTGTGGAAGAATTCACTTCGTTCCTCAGCCAGTATTATGAAAGTCATCCCAAGCCAAATGAACTGGTATTGCCGCAGGAACTGGATGCGGACTATCTCAGTGAGATCCTGGATCTCAAGATCTTCCAGCCGCAGAAGGGCTACCGCGCGAAACTGATCAACATGTGTCTGGAAAACGCGAAGAAACAGTTAGACCTGAAATTCAATGTAGTAGAGAAACAGGAGAAGGTGACCGAAGAAGCCGTAAATACACTCTCGTTCTATGCCGGCAGACCCATGAACCGTGTAGAACTGTTTGATAACAGCCATATCAGCGGACAATTTACGGTTGCGGCCTGTGTTGTCTATGCCAACGGTATGCCGGAAAAGAAGAGTTACCGGCTTTATAAGTTACATACCGGGAACTCCGATGTGGATTCCATGAAGGAAGTTGTCTACCGGAGATATTTCCGTATCCTGAAAGACGGTCTTACAGTACCGGACGGTATCCTCGTGGATGGTGGTTATACGCAGATCCAGGCCGCAAAGGAGATCATTGACAGTCTAGGTATGGATATCAAGATCATGGGTCTGGTCAAGGACGACAAGCACAGTACGAATGCCCTGATGGATGAGGATGGAAGTGTCTTTGACATCGATAAGAATTCCGGCTTGTTCTTTCTGCTGACCAGGATGCAGGATGAAGTCCACCGGGTTGCTATCTCTTATCACCGTCGTCTGCGGGCAAAGGCACAGACCCGTTCCATCCTGGATGAGATTGAAGGAATCGGTCCCAAACGCAAGCGCCTGTTACTGAAAACGTTCGGAAACTTCACCAAGTTGAAGAATGCGTCCGTGGATGAGATTGCGAAAGTCGTCCCGGATGAAATTGCCGCAAATGTCTATGCAGCACTACATGACGAAGAATGATATAATATAAGCCATGAGTATGATCGTTGATGAAAAGAAGCGTCATTTCTGGACCAACGTATTTGTCGGTGCGCTGGTGGTTTTCAGTATGGCCTGTTTCGGACTGATGAATACCAACTATGACGCATTGTCACGATATCCCTATACTGACCGCAACAGCCGTGAACTGATCAAGCAGTATCTGAATAAGCAGGAAATCGATTATATTATCGAGTATTCCATTGCCCCGAACATGTTTGTGGCATATATCCGGGAAGATGGATTCAGTATCTACCACGCGGCAGAATACAAGACTTTGAGCCGTTATCAGTGGCAGGAGAAAGCTTCGGATATCGTACGGATGATCGAAGAGACCAGAGAACTGATCGATGCGGATACTCTGGGACAATACCTGCAGTATTATTCTTATGAAACGGTATATAACCATCTGATTCAGGGGGATCTGTACAATGAAGGCAGTGAACTGATCATGGGCCCGGATTCCTTTGAGGCATGGCTGGATGAGACTCATACGGTATCCGACCGTGAACCGGATCATCTGGTACAGATGAAAGGAATAGTGCCTACACTGGATGACCGTCCGGTCATGGTCAGTGAAACACTGGCAGAACCAATTCGGATCATGTGTGCGGATATTGAGTATGATCTTGGGAATGGTTTATCCTGCGGCGGTCTGAAACTATCCGAAGGATACATCTCTTACGAAGAAAGCCGGCAGAAGTATAATGATGCTTTGCAGAAATACGGGCAGAATGTCACCGAATATGTTCCGTATCCCGGACACGATGAACATCAGCTGGGCTACGCGGTGGACTTCGCGGTGGATGGAATTCTGGACGAAAACTTTGAACTGACGGAACAGTATTTCTGGCTGCTCTGGAACAGCTGGCATTACGGGTTTACGATGGACCGTACAGAAAAAGATGCGGCTTATACAGGAATGAAACCGCAGCTTTGGCATTTCCGCTATGTTGGAGAAGAAACTGCCCGTTATCTCCATGATAATGAGAGATCCCTGGGCAGCTATGTTAACCGTAACGAGTAATTATAAGATTTTTCTGATTTCTTTCTGAATCGAATCCGTCCTGTTTCTCTTCTCCAGAACTTTGACTGTAGATTTACTGATACCCTTGATCCCGCGTTCAGGGGTATTTTTGTATTCTTTCCGGATTGCCCGGAACAGAAGCCACGCGGCCAGGATCTTCTTCGGATCAACCGGCAGAGGATCACGCTTCTTCTGCAGGATTTCCATGTCTGCGTTGATATGATCCATGCGGGTCTGCAGAGATTGCGCCGCTGTCTGCATGGATCCGAGTGTCTTCAGTAATTTCAGTGCATGTGTAAGCAGTAAGATCAGGAAAACCACGACCATGGCAATGGACAGATACAGGATCCAATAATTGTACGGATAGAGATTAAAATTCATATTGATCACCGTTACCATCATAAACTATTTTTGTGTATTATTCTACGAAAGTAATGGTAAAATTCTATCAAGGTAAAAACCATGTCGGCAGAAATCATTCTTGTCAGTGACAACCACTCTGCGGAAAAACCGCTGGAGCTTGTACTGCGCAGGCACAGGCATGCGGATTATTTCATCCACTGCGGTGACAGCCAGATGCCCAAGTACATGCTCAGATCTTTTATCTGTGTCCGCGGCAATAATGATTTTGAACCCGGATTTGAGAAGGAAATCATCCTGCCTGTGGAAGAGCACCGGATACTGATCCTGCACGGACACCTGGAGAATATCTGGCGCAGTTATGATATCCTGGTATACAAGGCACAGAAGAATCACTGTGATATCGTCTGTTTCGGGCATACACACATGTATCTGGATACCACAGAGGAGGGGATTCGCCTGCTCAATCCCGGGAGTCTGAGACATAACCGCGACGGCAGTAAACCCGGATATATGCAGATCATCCTGGATCCTGACAAAATCCTTGTGAACCGGATGGAACTGGAATAAGAATTCGGGATATCGTTCGGTATATAAATAGGACTATAATTTAGATAACGGAGAAAAATACTATGGCTCGTAATGAAGAAAACTATGAAGCTCTGATTGAAAGTATGGAAACATACCTGAAAGAGAAGAAGTACGTACAAGCCAGAGAAGCGATCGTCGATCTGGAGCCTTTTGATATAGCTTATGTCATGGAAGCTCTGCCGGAAGATACCATTCCCATCGTATTCCGGCTGCTTCCCAAAGAGATTGCCGCAGAAGTATTTGTCGAACTGGATACAGATTCCCAGGAAGATCTGATCAAGAGTTTTTCCCGTGCCGAATTGAAAGAAGTCCTGGATGAACTGTATCTGGATGATGCCGTAGACATCATCGAAGAAATGCCCGCGAATGTTGTAAAACGCATTCTCAGTACAGCAGACGCGGAAACCCGTCAGAATATCAACAACATCCTGCAGTATCCGGAAGATTCCACCGGGTCGATCATGACCACCGAGTACATTGATCTGAAGACGAATATGACTGTAGGAGACGCATTGAAGAGGATCCGCCGTGTAGGTCAGGATATGGAAACCATCAACGTCATGTATGTGACCGATCCTGCCAGACACCTGCTGGGATATATGACGATCCGTGATCTGCTGATGTCGGAAGAAGATCAGACTGTGGAAGAGATCATGGATACCAACATCATCTCCGCATCAACCCTGGATGACCAGGAAGAAACTGCCCGTAAATTTGAACGATATGACTTCCTGACCATGCCTGTTGTGGATAAGGAAAACCGTCTGGTCGGTATCGTTACGATCGACGATGCTCTGGACGTCCTGGTTGAAGAAACGACCGAAGATATCGAACGTATGGCCGCGATCTCACCTTCGTATAAGCCATATCTGAATACCGGTGTTCTGGAAACCGTAAAGTCCAGAATCCCGTGGTTATTGTTACTGATGGTGTCTGCCACATTTACCGGACAGATCATTTCCTCGTTTGAGGATGCTCTTGCTGCCGTAACGATCCTGACCGCGTATATCCCGATGTTGATGGATACCGGCGGTAACTGCGGCTCCCAGGCCAGTGTTACAGTCATCCGTGGTATTTCTCTGGATGAAATCGAACTAAAAGACCTTTTGAAGGTGATCTGGAAGGAAATGCGTGTAGCCGTAATTATCGGCTGTATTCTGGCAATATGCAATTTCGGTAAGCTAATGATTGTGGACCGTTTATTGTTCCATAACCCGATTACCGTAACTGTAGCCCTGGTCATCTGTCTGACCCTGGTATTTACGGTATTTGCGGCGAAACTGGTCGGCTGTACTTTACCGATCCTGGCAAAGGCTATCGGCTTTGACCCCGCGGTCATGGCATCTCCGTTTATCACAACGATCGTTGACGCGATTTCTCTGCTGATCTATTTCCGCTTTGCC
>JAFRMA010000035.1 GCA_017430925.1 Solobacterium sp.
CTGCATCACCAGTATGAACAGGACATCACAAAAGTCAGTGCCATGGCTTACTGGTGCGGTGAGAATACTTTGATGATGGAGTGGAGATATCCGGAGATGGCATTCTTTGATCATAACATGATTACATTTGAAGAAGATTGTATCAAAGTTGACCGCTGGGTAAACATGAATTCACAGGATACAAGCAGACCTACAATTACTGCTAGATAAGTACACGGAAGGTTTATCAAAAGAGATCTCCGGTATCCGTGAAGATGACGGAGATCGTTTGATATACGGCTGTTTAACAGAATATGCGAAAACAGTATCGTGATTGATCATACAGGAGAATAAACTATGAAAGAATTACCACGTTCTACACCATCTCAGGAGGGTGTGAATCCTGAATTCATTATCGATTTTTTGAATGCGTGTGAGAAAGCAAAGTCAGAAATTCACAGTATCATGATTGCCAGACACGGGAAAGTGATCTTCGAGGCACATAACGCTCCATATGCCGCAGATATCCCGCATATTATGCATTCCTTTACGAAGATTCTGACCAATACAGCTGTATCTCTGGCATATACAGATGGTTTACTGAGTCTTGATGATCCTCTGAGCAGATTTTTTCCCGAATATGACGGTACGGAAGTAGACAACGAGTATTATCGTGCCTGCACGATCCGAAATATGATCACGATGAGAAACGGGCAGAAGAGATCTATCGGCGGAAATGAGTGGAGACCGCTAAAGACAAGCTGGAAAGATGCATACTTCAAGGTGCCGTTTGATAAAGAACCCGGTACAGACTATATGTACTCCAGCGGAAACTCTTATATTCTCTCTTATATTGTTCAGCAGCTGGAGGGTAAGACCTGCCGTGAACTGGTACAGGAGAGAGTTGGAAAGAAAATCGGATTGAGTGATTTCACATGGATGTTAAGTCCGGAAGGTGTGTGTTCCGGCGGCAATGGTGTGTCACTTACAGCGGAAGATATGCTGAGGATTGGCTTGTTATATCTGAACAAAGGTAAGTGGGAAGGTGAACAGTTGATCAGTGAAGAGTGGATCGATTATGCTTTTGGTTATAAAGATCCGATTGAACCTCTTAATGGTGTACAGTATAACTTCCATTGGGAACATACAGGTGATCTTTGGTGCGGCGGAGGAATGTTTGGCCAATATTGCGGTGTTGTTCCGACACTGGATATGGTTTTTGCGATTACTGCAGCAGACGACAAATATCAGGCGGCTGGTTTATTCCAGAAACTGATTGTGGATCGTGTGGATAAAAATGCTTCATTGCTTGAAGCGAAGGATCTTAACGCGGCTGATCCGGATTCGTGGTATGCGGATTCAACCGGAAGAACCAGTCCGTTCAAGATGGATGGACCGGTAGTCACAATGGATGATGTTCTGGCTCAGAAAGGGCTGAGAATGACTTTGGAAGGGAAGAACCAGTCTGTATGCGGTCATCTTGAACCTAAGGCAGAGTATGTACTTACACCGGAAGACAATAAAGACGGTGTTACATGTGTGGAGATTCGTTTCTCAGATAATACTGTGACTTATGTCATGTGTGATGGAAGAGGCAGACATGAGGTTGTATGTGGTCTGGATCATTGGATCAGAGGTACTACTTCAATGACGGGCGGATATCTGCATCACCAGTATGAACAGGACATCACAAAAGTCAGTGCCATGGCTTACTGGTGCGGTGAGAATACTTTGATGATGGAGTGGAGATATCCGGAGATGGCATTCTTTGATCATAACATGATTACA
>JAFRMA010000036.1 GCA_017430925.1 Solobacterium sp.
CAGTAAATACCGTATCTTTACTGACTCCTGTCAGTTCGGAACTCCATCCGTCAAAGAGAGAATGATCCTTTTCCGGTATCGTTGCCGAGGCATCTCCTCCTGCCGGCAAGGCATAACTGATCTTCTGCACGTTACCGCTGAAATGGCCTCCTGCGGCGTTAAAGGTAACTTCCACATAGTCTTCATCTGTACCGTTACCCTTCAGGATCAGCTGGATATCTTCCTTGCGGAGATATCCGATATCCTTCGCATAGTCATACTCATAGGAAAGATCTACGGCCTGTGTTTCATCCAGGGTGGCATCTGACTGTATCTTGTACCATTCACCCTCTTCGTTGACAACTTCTCCCAGGATCACAAAAGCCATATCCGGGTTTTCAGAAATCTTATACAGGGCTTTGGCATTCATCTCCGGCGTCTGGTAGACAAAGACAATCTCTTCGGAAGTCTTGATTCCCAGCGTGTACTGGTTCTTATCTCCGGCATTGAGCTGATGATCGAGAAGCTGATAATACGCGGCAGCCTTTTCACCCCAATACGGATCCGCAGAATAATTGACATTCATCCCGGCAGATTTATTTCCGAAGAAGCCTCCGTGATACTGTGAACGCAGAGGACTGCAGTAACTTCCGGAGATATAGTATCTGGCATGCGCATAGACAGAATTTACGACTCTCTGATAGCGGGATAATGAAGCTTCCAGGTCAGAATCGTATGCCGCATGTCCAAACAGATTGTTTCTGGTAAAACTCAGTGAACTCCTTCCGAAGGAAGATTCCAGAGCACTGACAGACATCATCATCAAAGCATTGGCTCCGTATTCATACTGGTACATCCAGAATGCCGGAAGGTTTCCGACATACTGCGAACGGCTTAGTGTATCATCGATGGTGTCTTTATCATCGTCCTGGTAGGCATCAATCGGCGCAAGAATACCAAAAGTATTCTCCAATCCCTCTTCTGCCTGTGCCAGAGAAGCGTTGGTGATCGTACGGTGGCTGACAAACTGGTAATAGTTATAGTACGGATCGTCGGGATTGATACTGTTTTCCCTGGTATCCTTCCGGTAATCATCCAGCATTTCTCTTAACTGATCTTCTTCATAGAAGTAATGCCCGTCATAACTGTAGTATGTATCTCCCGGCGCAAGGTAATCCGGTGCTTCACCCTGACTGATGATACTGGCATAGTTATCGTCAGTCATCTCACTCTTGATTTCGTGATAGAGAGTGCCTTCATCAACAACATAACCGGTGATCCGTGTCTTGATCTGTTCCACGGGAAGGATCTCGATATCATCGGCTGAAGCCCACCCCCTGACTCCGGACAACAGGAACTGTATCCGTGTTCCGGATTCGTTCGTCTTCACATACGCACCGTCTTTGCCGTAACAGCCGTTGGTATAGCCATCTATACCGTCAGCCGCATTCACATACCCGATATTGACATCACAGGCATCGTTGGTGCGGATCAGTGCCAGGGCATATTCAGCCCTCAGGATCTTCTCTCCGTACCTGATTCCGAGATTTGAATAATTCTCCAGTTCCTGGTCCATGAACAGGGAAGCTTCATTGTAACTGAGAAATTGATCGATCTCACGTTCAGAAGAAAAGTCCACTACCGTGTACGGGATAATCTCCTCTTCAGCATATACAGGCTGCAGGAAGCCACAAAAAAATGTACCGAGAACGGTCAGAATTACTGCTTTTTTGTAAAGTTTTTCAAGCATGTATAATATTCTACCATTATCAGCACATTTTGTGAAATAAATGATACTTTACTCTATCCAGATGAGATTTGCCACCGGCAGGAACGTATATTGTTTCATGAACTCTTCCGCGCTGGTTTCCAGATTCGCATGTCCGTAGACCGCATTGTAGAAATGAAACTTGTTTTCCCCGATGCGCCGGTATGTCGTATAGTGGGAACCGCGCTTATGTACATACAAGAAGATCCCGCAGGAGCTTTTCTTCATTGTCTGGATACACAATACTTTGGCCATATGGGTCATATGTACGGGAAGTCCCTGTTTCTTCAGATACGCATACAAAGTATATACCCACTGTCCCATGGCTTCACCGAAGAATGCCCGTGAATCCAGACCTCTGGCCACTTCCTGCATTTCCTTCTCCTTACCGCAGAGTTTCAGGAGATTGTAGGCAGAGATCCATCCGCACCCCTTATCTTTTGTGTTAAAGAACCCAAACGGAAGACTAGCCATCAAACCCTGATTGATAATATAACCCTCTGGATCAAATGCCTTGTCACTGATACAGTACCGCCATGGTTCGATGATCCTCTGCATATCTTTTCCCTTGGGATAGAACAGATTCCTGCTGAGAATCGGAAGACTGTGTCTGGGCGCTGCGGGACAGATCAGTTTCGCCGGGTGATATTCCTTGATGATCTGGGTCAGGAATCTTTCCAGAGGATACTCCTCATAAGATGTATCCGCAGGGAAAAACACCAGGATCTGATCCCCTTTCCGATACCAGTGAAACGCATACTCTTTCGTCTCATCACGATACAGATATGTGTCCAGCAGGTCAATAGCAGGAAGAGCCTGGGTAATTCTTTCTCCGGTCAGGAGATTGGTATTTACGGTTTTACGATGACCGGTATACCTCATTCCGTTTCTTCCTTTACATTCAGTTTCAGATACTGCACTACATTTTTCAGAAGATGAATATCATTGTCAAACGTCAATAAACTGTATGCGTCACTGAGAGATACCCAGCGTACTTCGGATACTTCGCTTTCCTGAGGAATTGCTTCACCGCCGGCGACTTCTCCCGTAAAGTAAATCACATCCTTCATGACTCCCGGCTTTGGGCTGTAACATGTCATATCACGGAATCCGTCAAAAATACGGATCTCATATCCGGTTTCTTCCTGTACTTCACGTTTTGCGGTTTCCTGTTCAGTTTCGCCATCTTCCACATGCCCCTTGGGAAAACCCCAGTGCCCGAGATTGTGACGAATCAGAAGATATTTGTCGTTCAGTCTGTCGTATACTACAGCACCACAGGATTTTTCTCTTTTATCCATAGATCCACCTTCTTCTGTCTACATTATACATCATCAGTCAATGATGTATTCCCTGTACAGAAAATACTTCTGACAGTGAAGACATTGAAACAGATGCCAGACAAGTATATCCGAGGTACAGAATTCTTCTATAGCTTCCTCCAGCGTCTCCCCTTCTTTCAAATCTTCCTGAACAGCTTTCAGGATCCCCGGATCCTTCAGATCTTCTACATCTACGGCTCCGATATAAGCGCAGTAATCATTACAATGTGCCTTCCAGCAGGCATCGATCCACATAAAAGCACCCGGTGTACGGAGAGATAATTCATCCACGATATCTGGATCATCCACAGGATCAGACATTTCCCTGTCCTGATATTCATACCCGTATTTTTCCGCTCCTTTTCCATTGGCGATACATACCGGGCAGATATTGTCCGGTTCATCCAGATCCGTGTGGAACGGTCCGTGGTACATCAACGCGGAAAAAGACCCGCAGCAGTCACAAATCTGATCTGTATTCTTTTCAAACATGAGATCTGTTACAGGATCAGGATGAAAACGAAAGAACGGAAATTGTTCCGGGTCTTTCTCATGATAGTTCAGATAAAGATTGATTCTTGTACGACTCATGTGTTTCTCCTGAAGAAAAAGCAGCTATGTTTACCATAACTGCTTATAATACGAAACAAATCAGACTATATTACTTACGGTTAAAGAAATTCGGAACGTTGGAGTTGTTAGCTTCTGTAACATCTTCAACTGTGGAGAATGTGGAGAATGTAACATCCGAAGCATCGTTATTTACCACAACATTGTTCGGTGCTGTGGATAACGGGCTGGACTGCTTTCTCTGTTCTTCCAGAAGTGTGGACTTCGGCAGATCAAATCCGGTTGCGATTACAGTAACAATGATGGACTCACCAATCTTGTCATTGATCGCCACACCGAAGATGATATCGATGTCATTGCCGGCAGCCTGACGGATGAAGTCAACAGCTTCCTGAGCATCGTATGCGGACATACTGACACCGCCGGTAACGTTGACGATCGCACTCTTGGCGCCGCTGATCTGAGCTTCAAGCAGAGGTGACTGGATCGCCTTGGTAGCCGCATCCTTCGCCTTGTTTTCACCGGAAGCCATACCGATACCGATCAAAGCACTGCCCTGACCTTCCATAACACTCTTGATATCCGCAAAGTCAAGGTTGATCATTGCCGGAACAGCGATCAGATCTGTAATGGTCTGAACACCCTGTCTCAGAATGTTGTCAGCTTCCTTGAACGCATCCTCGAACGGAATATGTCCGATAACTTCCAGAACCTTATTGTTGGAGATAATGATCAGACTATCTACATATTCTTTTAACTGTTCAAGACCCTGTTCTGCCTGGATCATACGTTTACGTCCTTCAAAAGAGAACGGCTTTGTAACGATACCAACAGTCAGGCATCCCAGTTCCTTCGCAATCTTCGCGAACAGAGGAGATGCACCGGTTCCTGTTCCGCCGCCAAGACCTGCGGTAAGGAATACCATATCGGCACCTTCCATAGCCTGTTTGATTTCAGCTTCACTTTCCACTGCAGCCTTACGTCCGTTATCCGGGTTTCCTCCGGCACCGAGACCTTCTCTGCCAAGCTGAATCTTGTTTGTTACAGGCGAAACATCCAGTGCCTGCAGATCCGTGTTAGCCACAAAGAACTCAACACCCTGCACACCTTCCTGTACCATACGATTGACGGCGTTGCTTCCTGCACCGCCAATACCGAACACCTTGATCTTAGCGACCTGGTTATAAGATAAATCTGCCATACATCTTCCCTCTCTTATCTTTTACCGTTAAATATACCTTTAATCTTTTTTGTCAGAGTATCTTCCTGATTTACTTCTTTTTTATCCTTGCTCCGGTAACTTACCGCATTCAGGAACGCTTCCAGATCCAGACTGCTGTCCGCATATCCGCTGATCGGAAGTTTATCCTTATAAGCATAGAATAAACCTAAGCATGTAGAGAGACCTGCATTTCTGCCGCCCAATGTCTCCGGAATATAACTGCGTACTTCACAATCCAGTTTCCTCTTCAGGAGATCACTGAGGCCCTGCATCTCGCCGCCCTCTCCCGTTATAATAACAGTAGTACGACCTGCTTGCAAGATTCCACTGCACAATTTTTCCATTTCGTCAACCCATTCATCTACACGGGGACGGATACAGTCACACAGTTCTCTTTCTGTGATCTTGCGGGTTTCTTCCCCGTCCTGCCACAGATGAACCGGATTACTCAGGGTTCCTTTCTCGTTCAGACGGGCACTGTACTTGATCAGTTCCACCGCATATTCTCTCTGCAATGCGTACTGATCAACGACGGCTTCCGCAAAGGAACCTACACCGGTCGGAATCTCAATGCACTGGATCAATCTTCCCTTGGAGATGAGACCCAATGTCGTACCGGTACGTTCTACCTTGAGAATAACAATATTTCTGTCCATGGACTGTTCGAACAGCGCCGCTTCATCACCGATGGCGAAGACATCCAGGAAGATATCCATGACCTGTAACCCGGAATTTTCCACACATCCAACCAGTTCGTAAGCTGTATCACGGTCTGCGCAAAGCAGATCAATGTCGATTGTCAGTTCGCTGGCTTTCTCCCCGATGGGTATTCTGCGGGAAGAAATACCGTTCACCCAGTACTTGATGCACTGTGTCTGGATCAATGCCAGATTCTTGTCGATATTCAAAGACTGGGCATTATTCTGTGCCTGGATAATATCTCCGGCAGTGATCTCACCGTCAATACCACGGATCGGTACGGTAACCTTTACGGAATAACGTTTCATATTCCTTGAAGGAATCGCCAGGATAACCTTTTCCAGAGAAGCCCCGATCATCTTCTCGGCATCCTCTACAGCCGTACGGATTCCCGAGACGATCGCATCGGTATTAATCGCTCCTTCCGGTGTAAAAGCATTGACACTGACCCGTTCAACCTTGATGATATTGAACCGGGTATTAAAAAACTCGCCTATGACAAGACGTATTTCATGATCAGAAATTTCTAATGAAGCAAAAATCTGTTTATCACTCACGATGGACTATCCTCCCATGCGTATAGGTATTTTATCATAGATAAAGATGAAAAAATAGGTTAAATCCGTGTTTAGACCTATGTTTTTGCTTATTTTTCGAAAGAACCTGAGGGTCTGTAAAAAATAACACGTTTCTTTTGTTGCAATTCAAAATAATCCGTGATAAATTAAATAGGCGATTGCGAAGATAAGGAGGTTATGGTCATGTCAAGAGTCTGTGCCGTATCCGGTAAAAAACCACTGTCAGGAAATAGGCGCTCGCATTCCCTGCGCGCTACACGCCGTAAATGGAATGTCAACCTTCAGAAGGTTCATATGATTGTCGACGGTAAACCGAAGACGGTTCGTGTATCCGCACGTGCCATGAGAACCCTTAAAGGTAAAAAAGCCGCTGCCTGACAAACAGTATTTACTGGCATATAAATCTGGCTGCAGAATGATCTGCAGCCTTTTACTTTGTGTTCAGTGTTTACTTATTTCTTATCTCTGGACTGGATCATCAGGATGGTTCCCTCATGAACATTCAGGATTCCCTCTTCATCCTTGATCTCATTGGATAATCCAAAAAGATCCGCGTAGGTCATCGTCTTCCGGTACAAAGGATATTTCATCCCGCGCAGGGAAATCACTGCTTTTTCCGGCGCAAAGAACGAGATATACGTGAAGGCATTACGTTTCAGCTGGTATGACCCCTTCTTCAGCGCGCAGACAACGTTCTGGTCATCGACCAGGGTCACCTGGTTGGGAAAGATCGCTGCCAGACGAAGATTGACGATCTCGTGGTCCAGACGTCCGCCGAATGCCCCGTATACATAGACACGATCATAGCCGTGAGATAAGACATAACGGATCGCTGCTTCACTGTCACTGTCATCCTTGACCTTATTCAGGGAAATCACATTCTCCGCGTATTCTTCAATCAGTTTTCTTTCTTCCTCCGTAACCGAGTCAAAATCCCCGACCGCCAGAGTCATTTTCCGGTGTTCGGACGCCAACATCAAAGCTCCGCGTTCTACACCGATCAGATCCCTGGTCGTTGCCGGACATTTCTCGGTCATGGATAATATCAGTACACATTCAACCAAGAGATTTCACCGCCTTCCGGATATCATTTTTGAATATATAAGATCCGGCTACCAGCACATCTGCGCCTGCCTCTTTTACTTTTACCGCTGTCTCCGCGTTGATTCCACCGTCTACCTCAATATGTGTATCCAAACCTTCTTCATTCAGCCAGGAACGCAGTGTGGAGATTCTTTCCGGTGATTCTTCGTTAAATGCCTGACCGCCGAAACCCGGTTCCACACACATGATCAGGAACATGTCAAAGTCATGAAGATAAGGTTTCAAGAGTTCCAGAGGTGTTTTCGGCTTGATTGCCAGACCTGCCTGTACACCCCGGGCATGCAGATAATCCGCAAGTTCCCGGATCTTTTCCGGTTCTACGGCTTCAATATGGAACGTGATCATATCCGCGCCTGCCGGAAGAAAGAAATCACAGACTTTCCGGGGATCATCCACCATCAGATGGACATCCATGAATAACGAAGATAGTTTACAGAAACCTTTCAAGATATCCGGTCCGAAGGTCAGGTTTGGCACAAAATGTCCGTCCATGACGTCAAAATGGAGCCATTGCGCACCGGAAGCGTTCACTTCCTGCATTTGTTCACTCATACGGCTGTAATCCAGTGATAGTACTGACGGCGCAATAATCATAGATATTTCTCCCTTCTGGACTGAATCATCTTCAACACACTGATATAGTTGTCATACCTTGTACGAGGGATATTCCCTGCTTCTACAGCTTCCTTGACACGGCAGTTTGGCTCGTTCTGATGCACACAGTCATTGAACTGGCAATGACCCAGATACGGGCGGAATTCGATCACACTCTGCGCCAGATCACTGACAGACATGCGGTCAAAGGAGATGGAGCTGAATCCCGGAGTATCCGCAACCAGTCCGCTTCCGACCTGATGCAGTTCATTGTGCCTGGTGGTATGTTTTCCTCTTCCCAGGGCTTTGGATATTTCCTGTGTCGCCAGTTGGAAAGAAGGTTCAATCGTATTCAGCAATGTACTCTTACCGGCGCCGGATTGTCCGGTGAGTACCGAGATCTTGTTTTCCAGAAGCGGTAAGATTTCTTCGTTGGCTGTATCCTTGGCGGTACGGATCACCTTCATGGGACCTTCTTCATATTCCCGGATCAGTTTCTCTGTTTCCGGTGAAATACCGAGATCGGTTTTGGTTACGATCAGTACCGGTTCAATATCTTCATTCGCAATCAGGAAGGACAGACGGTCTACCAGCACTGCCGAAAAATCCGGGTCCTTGATACTCATGACGATCAATGCCTGGTCAACATTCGCCACAGACGGGCGGTACAGGCGGTTACGCCGGGGAAGGATCTTCTGGATCGCGTATTTTCCGTCAATCAGGTCCGCTTCCACAAGATCACCGGTCAGCGGTGTTTCCTGCAGACGTACTTTTCCCATGACTAACGCTTCATAACGATTTCCTTCGTTATCCAGCAGTGTATAGTTCTTCGATATGATTCTGATGATCCGGGCAATCATGAAGTCCCTCTAGTATCCATAGTAATAGATCGTAATAAAGTTCTCATCGGTCTGTGTATATTCACTTCCCGGATCAGGATCGATCTTGATGACGATACCTGTCGGTAAAGCCGCAATCTGTTCTTCTGTCATTCCTGTTGTATCCAGGTCGCTGGTATAGACTACCGCACCCATTTCCTCAAGTGCCGCTACAGCTTCGTCAATCGCTGTTCCTTCGATATCTTCGGGAATCGTGATCGTCGGGTATGCAGCGTACACAAGGCGGATCTGGGCCGCAACATCACGGTTGATCTGTGTATGCGGTGCCAGAAGTTCCTGCCGTATTACCGTTCCGGGGAGGATCTCATCTTCTTCCTCAGTTTCTTCCGAGACGAGTTCTACCTGTACATTGGGGTGTTTCTCTGCCAGGGAAGCTACCGCGTCACTGATTTTCTGCCCCGTATAATCGGAGATATACACGCCGATACCGCTGGATACTGCCACATTGATCTTGGACTGTTTTTCTACTTCCGTGCCAATCTCAGGGTCAACATCGATGATCTTTCCCTTTTCCGTATTCTCCGTCAGTTCATAGGTGACTTCATCGGTATTCAGCACCAGCTCATACTCTTCACAGATATCACGTGCTTCCGTCAGGGACATGCCCAGAAGATCCGGTACTTCTACCGTGGTGATCTTAGGTTCTAGAAAACCACTGACCAGCAGCGCGTAATACCCGCCGGCTACGGCCAGCGCAAGCAGTAAAAGGATCAGTAAAGCAACCATGAACCGGTTTCTCCGGCGTTGTTTCTCCACTGCCGGGTGTCTGACATTCTTGCCGGCATTTCCGGTTTTCTTGTTTTGTTTCTTCTCTTCGGCCAGAGTATCAAAGCTGGAATGTGTTTCTTCCTGTACCGGGCCGATAGTCAAAGGCGCTTCATTCAGACGTTCCGCGCGCAGACAGGTATCCAGATCCTCCAGCATTTCCTGACAGCTGGCATACCGGTAATTCTTATTCTTGGCAGTTGCCCTGCGGATGATATTGGCCACAGACTGCGGGATATCCGGATTGACTGTACGGACATCCGGAATCTGATTACGCATCTGCATCAAAGCAACCTGTACTGCCGTATCTGCCTTAAACGGAACATCTCCCGTAAGCATTTCATATAATACGATACCCAGAGCATAGATATCACTCTGTACGGTTGCGGATTCTCCACGTGCCAGTTCCGGCGCCAGATAGTGTACAGAGCCCATGACATTGTTTGCCTGTGTCAGCTGCATACTTCCCTTAGCCAGGGCGATACCAAAGTCCAGGATCTTGATCGAACCATCGGATTTGACGATGACATTCTGGGGTTTGATATCCCGGTGGATGATTCCCCTGCGGTGTGCCTCAGCTGTTCCTGAAACAAGTTGTTTCATAATGTCGATGGCTTCTTCCTTCAGTAATGCGCCGCGGTCCTTGATGATCTGTTTCAGCGTCTTTCCGGGCACATATTCCATGACGATGTAATGATGTCCCTTGTAGTCTCCGACGTCGTAGATTTCCACGATATTGGGGTGTGAGAGCGCTGTAGCCGCTTGTGCTTCACGTTCAAA
The DNA here is from genome assembly GCA_017430925.1 of Solobacterium sp. Classification (GTDB taxonomy): domain Bacteria; phylum Bacillota_I; class Bacilli_A; order Erysipelotrichales; family Erysipelotrichaceae; genus Bulleidia. The sequence goes on from JAFRMA010000036.1 coordinate 10,281, forward strand.
ACGCAGTACAGATACCGCATCCGTACATAATTCACTGCGCAGGATCTTTACCGCCACCTGCCGGTTCAGTATCGTATCTACTGCCAGGAACACATCTGCCATGCCTCCCTGACCGATATGCTTGAATACTTCATAGCGGTTCGCAATCATATTCTTACTCATGTGCACCCGCTCCTTCCAGATCGATCAGAATCGCGGTGATATTATCAAAACCGCCGGCATTCATGGCAGCCTTGATCAGCTGCTTCACCCGCAATACAGGATGATTATCACTGTCAAACACGATCTTCTTCAATACTTTTTCACTTACATAGCCATACAGTCCGTCACTGCACACGAGAAACCCGTCTACCTTTTCACTGTACGCTTCGATATCACACTTCACGTTCAGCCACACACCCAGCGCATTCGTCAGAACGTTTTTCTGGGGATATACGGCAGCTTCCTTGGGTGTCAGCTCTCCATGCCGGATCATATCATTTACCAGCGTATGGTCCGTCGTAATCGGCTTGAATATATCCGTACGTTTATAGGAATATACACGGCTGTCTCCGATATTGGCGATATAGTTTCCTACAGAAGTGATCATCACCGCACAGAATGTCGTTCCCATGCCCTTCAGTTCACTGTTTTCCATGCCCATCTGGTAGATCTGCCGGTTCGCTTCTTCAACATGTTTCGCGATCCAGCTGCGTACTTCCATACCGCTGCTGAAGCCTTTATTAGACGCAAAAGCCACGGAGAAATACGAAACCGCCAGATGACTGGCAATATCTCCTCCGCGTCCGCCTCCGATCCCGTCACAGACAATCGCGAAAACGTCACCGTTCTCATTGGTGGCGATCACGTAGTTGTCCTGGTTGGTCTTCCGCAGTTTACCGCGGTCTGTCAATCCGTAGTACTTCATTACGACTTGTCTGCCCTTTCGTGACGTGCCCGCAGCTGTCCGCATGCCGCGTCGATATCTTCTCCGTGTTTCGTCCGGAGTGTTGCCTTCACTCCGTGTTTCATCAATATATCATAGAAATGCAGAGCTGTACGGTCATCTGTCGTATGATATCCGTTTTCATCGACTTCGTTATATGGGATCAGATTCACATAAGCATTCTTCCCGCGGATCAAATCCGCAAGTTCTACCGCCTGCGCATCACTGTCATTGACACCCCTGAGAAGAATATATTCAAACGTCAGACGGCGGTGATTTTCAACACTGTAGTCATCCAGAGCTTTCATCAGTTCATCCATCGGATAAGCATGAGCTACAGGCATCAGCTGTCTGCGCAGTTCGTCATTCGGCGCGTGCAGGGAAATCGCCAGATTATACTGGAGATGTTCCTGGGCAAAAGCACGGATCTTCGGCACGATACCGCAGGTAGAGATCGTAATATGTCTGGCACCGATGGCCAGTCCGTGATCGGAGTTGATGGTCCTGCAGAAATCCATGACATTGTCATAGTTGTCAAACGGTTCACCCGTACCCATGACTACAACGTTATCTACACGGTGTCCTTCCTGTTCCAGTTCTCTCTGGATATACATGATCTGCGCTGTCATTTCTCCTGCCGTAAGATCTCTCTGTTTCTTCAGAAGACCGGAAGCACAGAATGTACAGCCCATATTACAGCCGACCTGGGAAGATACGCACACACTCTTGCCGAAGTTAAAATGCATCAGAACCGTCTCAATAGTCATTCCGTCAGATAATTCAAAAAGATACTTCGCGGTAAGATCCCGGGCTACCTGTTTTTCCAGAAGACGCAGAGGCAGGAATTCATATTCATTCTTCAGCTGTTCAATCAAAGATGCCGGCAGATCGGTCATCTCCTCAAAAGAAACAGCTTTCTTCCGGTATAACCAGCTGTAGATCTGTTTCGCCCGGTAAGACTTCTGTCCGTGTTCTGCCATCATTTGTTCCATCTGTGGCAATGTCAGGTCATATATACTTTTCATAACAGGTATTGTATCATACTCTTTCTATTTTTTTCTCAGCTTAGCCGCATAAAAGCCGTCGGTATTCCTTTCAATGGGAAAAACCGTTTTCTCTTCCAGGATTTCATACTCCTCGTGTGTATTCAGGAACTGCCGGATCATACCTTCATTTTCCTTGCGGTTTAACGTACATGTGCTGTATACAAGAATCCCTCCGGAACGCAGATACCGGCTGTTTGTTTCCAGGATCTTCCCCTGCAGGGAGATGAGTTCATCCAGACTTTCCGGTGTCACGTGAAGCTTGATCTCCGGCTTATGGCGCAGATCTCCCAGCCCGGAACACGGCACATCCAGCAGGATACGGTCAAAGGAAGAAATGTACTCTTCCTGCAGGACAGAGGCATCCATGACTTTCGCATGTACGATTGAGGTGCCGGTTCTTGTCATCAATTCATCAATCAGTTTTACCCGCTCCGGATACAGATCTCCGGCAAGGATTTCCCCTTCGTTCTCCATCAGCATGGCGATCTCCTGGGCTTTTGTGCCGGGAGCGGAACAAGCATCCAGAACCCGCATACCTCTCTCTGCGTCAAGAAGAAGCGGGATCTCTGCCGAGCAGAGATCCTGGATCACGATCTCACCCTGGCGGAACATCTCGGTTCTGACAAGATTTCCGTCACAGGTGAAAGAAAGATCATTCAGAAAGTGGATCCACGGGTGGTTCTGCAGTCTTTCACGGGTCGTTTTCAAGGTGTTGATCCGCCCGTATACAACTGCCGGTTCCAGATCAAAGGCACATAGTTTCTGCGTATTCTCCCAGCCGTAGTGGGCTTTCCACATGCGGATCAGCCATTCCGGATGACTCGTATTGATGGCCAGATTCCTGACTTCATCCTCACCTGACGCATAATGTATGCCTCGTTCGGCAACTCTGCGCAGCACAGCGTTCACAAACCCCTTCTCATTGCGGGTGACCATCTCCACGGCTTCATCGATGACCGCGTAGTCCGGAATACGGTCCAGAAATAACAACTGGTAACAACTCATATCCAGAAGTATCGCTGTCTTTTTTGACGGTGTTCTCTTAACCAGATCCTGCCACTGGTACTCCAGAAGTGAAAGATAACGCAGTGTACCGTAAACGATCTCATTTAACAGCGCTGTATCTTCACGGGAAAAACCTTCCTGACCCTTACGCATCAGTAAAGAAGCGTAACCGCCATGTTCAATGATCTTATCCAGGTATTCCCAGGCTGTTCTTCTCACACTTTTCATCTTAATCCAGTACCATCGGATTCACATCGATCCGCACATCTTTGGTATAACGTGATTCACTGCGTTCAAGCAGTTCCGCTACTGCCTCTTTCATCTTTGCCAGGTCTTTTCCCTTCAGCAGGATCCTCTTGCGGTAACGATCCTGGATCTTATTCAGAGAGATCACTCCGATCTTGCGGAACTCTCCCTGAAGATTCTGGTCATACCACCTGGCCGTTTCTTCTGCTTTCTTTTCGTTTTTATCCGTGAAGGTCAGCGCAATCAGGTAGGTATACGGAGGATACTGCCCGGCATGACGAAACTGCATTTCATAGCGGAAAAATGTCTCATAATCTTGTCGTGCCGCGCATTGTACGGCATAGTGATCCGTATTGTAGACCTGATAGACGACTTCTCCGGGTTCTTCGGCTCTGCCGCTGCGTCCGCCTGCCTGCATCAGCAAGTCAAACGTCGTCTCACAGCTGCGGTAGTCTGTACGGTTTAATCCGTCATCTCCGTTCAGTACTCCAACCAGGGTCACATCTGGATAATCCAGACCCTTGGCAATCATCTGCGTACCCAGAAGAATATCTGCCTCATGGCGTCCAAACTGTTCCAGGATCTTCTGATGACTGTTCTTGCGGGATGTGGTATCGGCATCCATACGCAGTAATCTTGCGTCCGGGAAGGCTTCTTGCAGGGTTTCTTCCAGACGCTGCGTGCCAAAACCATAGGAGGTATAACCGGCTGTTGAACCACACTCCGGACATACTCTCGGGACCGGGAGTATGGTGCCGCAGGTATGACATTTCATTACCCGTTCTTCCCGGTGATAACTCATGGCTATATCACAATGCGGGCAGATCACAGGTTCCTGGCATTCCCGGCAGCGCAGTACGGAACTATATCCTCTGCGGTTGAGAAGCAGGATCACCTGCTGGTGTTTTTCCAGACGCTGAGCGATCTTTTCCTTCAGGGGATCCGAAAGAATATAAGACTGTCCTTTTTTCATACATTCCCGCAGAGATAAGATATCCACCTTGGGAAGAGTTTCGTTGATTCTGTGTTTTAAGGTCACCAGGTGGTACACACCGCGGATTGCTCTGGCATAACTGTCCAGGGACGGTGTGGCACTTCCCAGTACGATCTTACAGTGATGGTACTGTGCCCTGTGGATTGCGATATCCCGGCAGTGATATGCCGGCTGATTCTCTTGTTTGTAGGAGGGATCGTGTTCCTCATCCATGACGATTAATCCCAGGTCATGGAACGGAAGAAATACCGCGCTTCGTGTACCGACGACAACCCTGGCCTTCTTTTCCTTTACCATGCGGTATTGTTCGTACTTTTCCTGATCATTCAGGCCTGAGTGATAAATTGCCAGAGTATTCCCAAAGCGGCTGCTTACTCGATCGATCATCTGTGGTGTAAGACTGATTTCCGGTACCAGGATCAATACCTGTCTTCCCTGCTTCAGGATTTCCTGCGCCAGCTGAAGATAGACTTCCGTCTTTCCGGATCCGGTAACTCCCTGTAACAGGAAGACCATATCCCGGCTGGCTTGTATCTCGGTAAATACCTGTGCCTGTTCCGGTGTCAGGGCCAGGGGTTCGCTGGTTTCTTGAATGGAGAGGGCTGCGGCTTCTTTCTCCTTTTCCTGCAGGATCAGAGCGCCTTTCTCTACAAGGGCTTTTGCCTGGTTGGGGTATTGTTTACGCAGTACAGAATACAACATGGTGCCCTGATTCTGTACGTACTGATACGCTTCCAATTGTTTTGGAGTAAGGGATACTTCCTTGTCGGAAAGTGTCACCCATTGTTCGCGGACGATCTCCCTGCGGTTGGATAAAGGCTTGATCTTGGCCGGTAACATCGCCTGGAAACAGGAGATTCTCGTACTGAGGGTTTCCCTGCTCATCCAGTGTGCCAGATCATGGAGTTCTTCAGTCAACAGGCTCTCACTGTCCAGAATCTCTTCCGCATACTTCAGCGTATATCCGTATTCCTGTTCCAGTTCTTCCGGGGTCTTGCCGGTTTGTACGCAGGTTTCCACAAAACCGGTGATCTTACGCCCGTTGAAATCAACGATCACTCGTACTCCCTGTTCACAGGGTTCATCCGAGAGATAGCTGAATGTCTGATTCAGTTGTCTGACCGGGTGTTCGATCCAGCATTCCAGTATATACATCGTTATTCTCCGGAAGAAAAAAGTGGCAGAACCACTTTTTAACCTACAGAATTGCTCATATCCAGCTTCAGAAGCTGATTGAGTTCTACAGCATATTCCATCGGTAATTCGCGTGTAAACGGCTCCAGGAAGCCCATGACGATCATCTCTGTTGCCTGAGACTCTGTCAGTCCCCTGGACATCAGATAGAACAGTTCATCTTCACTGATCTTGGATACCGTAGCTTCATGTTCAATCGTAGAAGAGTTATTGCGGCTCTCATTGTTCGGTATCGTATCACTGCGGGATAATTCATCCAGGATCAGGGTATCGCATTCCACCTTGGACTTGGAGAAGGCAGCATTCGGACCATGCAGGATCTGTCCGCGGTAGTTGGCTGTTCCGCCTCTGCGGGATACCGACTTGGAAACGATGGAAGACGAAGTATGCGGCGCAAGATGGATCATCTTGGCACCGGTATCCTGGATCTGGTCACTGGACGCAACTGCCACAGAGATACACATGCCGCGGGCATACTCTCCGGACAGGATACAACTCGGATATTTCATCGTGACATGGGAACCGACATTGCCGTCGATCCACTCCATGGCTCCGTATTCTTCTACTTTCGCTCTCTTGGTCGTCAGATTGAGGATATTCTTGGACCAGTTCTGTACTGTGGAATACCGGCATTTCGCGCCTTTTTCCACAAAGATCTCCACGATTGCGGCATGCAGGGAATCGGAGGAATAAATCGGGGCTGTACAACCCTCAACATAATAGACATCGGACCCTTCATCCGCAATGATCAGCGTACGTTCAAACTGTCCCATCCTCTCGGAATTGATCCGGAAATAAGACTGCAGCGGCTTCTCCAGACGGACTCCCGGAGGGACATAGATAAAACTTCCCCCGGACCATACAGCGCAGTTCAGCGCCGCGAACTTGTTGTCCGCAGCCGGTACGATCTTGCCGAAATACTTGCGGAACAGGTCCGGACATGCCTTCAAAGCACTGTCTGTATCCAGGAAGATCACACCCTTCTGCTGTACTTCATCCAGCATGTTGTGGTAGACCACTTCCGACTCATACTGCGTGGATACACCAGCCAGGAACTTCTTCTCCGCTTCAGGAATACCCAGGCGGTCAAAGGTCTGTTTGATCGTTTCCGGGACATCATCCCAGGACGCGGACTGTTTCTTGTCACTGGGTTTGATGTAATAGGTATAGTCCTCAAAATCCAGGAAAGACAGATCCGGTCCCCAGGAAGGCATAGGCATGGAGATAAACTTGCGGTAGCCGTCCAGACGATACTCCAGCATCCATTCCGGTTCTTCCTTGATCCGGGAGATCTCCCTGACGATTTCTTCCGTCAGTCCCTTACCTGTGTTATAGACAGATACATCCTTGTCACGGAAACC
>JAFRMA010000037.1 GCA_017430925.1 Solobacterium sp.
GATATACAGTTTTACAGTTCTTGTTGTGTATGGGGCGACCGGCTGCCGGTATTGCCGGTGCCTGCGGATTCTTCCTGCTGGTAAAAGTGATCTGCCGTACGGGACTGACACAGAAGATCACAATGCCGTATTTCGCTTTGGCCATGGGGATGCTGTACTTCCTGAACAGTAATTTCTACGAAACCATCGAATGGTACACCGGTGCGGGAATATACATGTTTCCGATGATGTTTGTCATGAGCGCGATGATACCGTTCTTCTCCTGGGTGAAAGACGGTGAGTTTACGGCAAAATGGTATCACTGGTTGTTATTGCCGGTCGTATTATGCGCAGGTTGGAGTCTTGAGAACATCGCTCCGACCATGCTGGTAATCATGGGTCTGATCCTCTGGATGCGTTATCGTAAAGAGGGGAAACTCGACTTATATATGACGATCTGTATGATCATGGCTTTTGCGGGATGTATCCTGCTGCTGATCGCGCCGGGGAATTATGCCCGCGGGGAAGAATTCAGCGGTGGTCTGATGTCCATAGCTTACCGTGGTCACGGGCAGATCAACGCGTGGTTTAACTGGCTGTTTCTGCCGCTTCTGACGGCTGTGCTGGCAGCAGCTGCCGTACATGCGGAAGACCCGGAATACCTGAAAAATGACCGCTGTACACAATTACTGGCTCTTTGGTTTGTGCTGAGTAATCTGATCATGGTTGCCTCACCAACCTACCCGGAACGCACAACGATCGGTCCGCTGGTGATACTTCTGCCACTGATCCTGCGTCTGCTGGAAAAGTATGTTTCCGGAAAGGAAAAGAGAGAGAAAGTACTGACAATGATTGCTTTCTGGACGGGATTGTCCTTCGTCTTGGCGTTGTTGTCGATCGATCTGCTGGCAATCGTCCGCTCGGCAGGGGTATATATCCCTCACTGATGATTCAAGTTCTATTTGTGTTCAGGTACGGAAGAGGAGTGAATATCTTCTTCCGTTTATTTATGTTGACTCATGATATGATAATAAAAGGAAAAATATGTTCAGAATACTATATATCTTGTCAAATGAACCTAACGGAGGCGTAGGGGCAGTCATTGAGAACTATGTTTCTCATTTTCATGACCGGTTTATCGTAGATTACCTGATTTATACGGATCAGAGAGATACACCGTTCCAGAAGACGATCAGAACAGAGAATAACCGGATCTATTATCTTCCGGAACTGAGAATACGGGATTACCTGTCTTTGCGGCAGAAAACCAACCGGTTCTTCCGTGAACATGCCCGGGATTACTGTATAGCGCATCTGCATTTTGCCGGAATTGCTTCTCTTGTCTATAAACCTGCGAAGAAGTACGGATTGCCATGCCGGATCACGCACAGCCACAATCCCAGATTATCTGACAGTGCCTGGAAAGAACTGCGTAATCGTATAATCACCGGAGATCTGAAGAAGGTCTCCAACGAATATTTTGCCTGTTCCAAAGATGCCGGAAGATATCTTTTCGGGGATTCTCCGGTGTATTATATGCACAATGCCATCGATCCCGAAGTATTCCGCTATGACGAACAAATCCGCCGGAAGACCAGGGAACAGTATGGGATCTTGGACAAACATGTCGTATTGTTTTCCGGACGTCTGGAAAAACAGAAGAATCCGGAACGTGTCATTGATATATTCTCAAAGTTTGCGGAGAAGGATCCTGAGGCGGTATTATTGATGGCAGGCAGCGGTTCACTGGATGAACAGCTTCGTCGTCAGGCAGAAAAGACAGGGAAGGATATCCGTTTCCTTGGCTATACAAGAGAGATTGCGGCGCTGAACCAGGCTGCGGATGTATTACTGCTTCCGTCAGAGTTTGAGGGCTTTGGCATCAGTGCCATAGAAGCCCAGGTTTCCGGACTCCCGTGTGTATTATCCGACCGTTTTCCTGAAGAAGTGGATATCACAGATGGTGTTGTCCATCTATCCCTGAATGAGGAAGATTCTGTCTGGGCAGAAGCTTTACATATGGCTGTACAGAAACAACGTGCAGATCACCGTCAGGAGATCATCGATGCCGGATATGATATCCATACAGAAGCGGAAAAACTGGAAGATTACTATGAAGAACTGGCGAAGAAGTACGGGGGAAGACAATGAGTAAGCAGAGAACAAGAATGTTGGGACCCGAGTTATTCCGTATCATTGCGGCGCTCTTTGTGTTTCTGATGCACAGTCTCAGCCGGCTTGGCACATACTACGGACCTCTGCAGGCGCTGATCAGTACCGGCGGTGTCTATATGACCGGATTCTTCATGTTATCCGGGTTTATGAGTGCGCTGAGTGCTGCGGACCGTGATTTCTCCTCGGCCGGGGAAGTGAAGCGTTTCCTGAGGCGCAGACTGGTTTCTCTGATGCCTTTATACCTGTTCCTTGCGATTGTTCATGTGATTGAGACTTACGGAACTAAGCGTTTTATGCGGGAACTGTTTCTGATTCCTGTAGAATTCACCGGTAC
>JAFRMA010000038.1 GCA_017430925.1 Solobacterium sp.
CGTAGGGTATTTTTTACTGTTTCAGCAGTTTCTTTTTCTTCAGCGGAAGATGTTACTGCCTGCGGTGTTTCTGCTTTTGTGCATCCTGCCGCCAGACAGAACAGACATATCATGTAGATCCAGAATTTTTTCATAAGATAATTATAGCCTCTGCGGGCAATCAACACAAAACTTCTCTTATCAATAACCTGCCTGTCATATAAAAACAGATACCTCCTGGTATCTGTCTATCTCTGTATATTGTTACTCTGTTACTGTCTCAAACTTCTGTCTGGACAACCAGATGTAGATGACTACTGCTGTTGCGCAGATCAGGAAACCTATAATCAATACCGGATTCCAGCTTCCGGATAAGTCATAGATATACGGGAATGCTGACCCGATGAACGCCGCGATAAACGCATTCAGCGCAGACATCCGGCTTACCTGGTCACGATATGTCTTCGCCCCGTAGATATTCAGCAGTAAGATGGACATCAGCACACCGCCCACACTGTAACAAGTACCGTAACATACCCCTGCCGCATATAACAGATAAGGATTGGCGCTTCCGACAAAGAATAAGACAAAGGATAAACCAATCAGCGATGACAAGAGGATCGCTGCGCGGTATACACCAAGTTTATCAATCAGTACACCGAGGATGACCTTACCGGATAAGTTGCCGATCATCGAACAACTTGTCAGTGCGGCACCTACAGCCAGCGTATATCCAAGAGACTGCGCAAAGGTAGGGAGTTGCTGATTGAACTGTGCCAGAGAACCGGTACCGCCGATTGCCAGCAGACAGACAAAGAAGATATATCCCGGTACATTCTTGATCACCTGTTTCTCGATGACTTTCTTCTCTCCGGTTTCTCCGAACGGTACTTTCCCTTCCTCCTCAGGAGTTGGTGTCAGCATGAACACAGCCGGAAGTACGATCATACAGAACGATACTATACCGACGATTACTGCCGAAAGACGCCAGCCAAATGCCGTAATACACCTGGATAATACAGGACTGAACAAAGCACCCATGACACCGGAAGAAGACAGTGTAACACCGATGACCGTACCATTGTTGGACGCAAACCAGTTATTCAGGATGATTGTCAGGATCACCATCATACAGCTCATTCCGATACCGTTGATGACGGCGGAGATATACCACTGCCAGTGATGGCTGAACATGGCTATTGCGGCCACAGATAACGTATACATGGAACCCAGAATCCCCAGGACAACCTTGGGATTCTTCTTGAAGAACCAGCGTGTAGTGGTCGTGACCGTCAGGGCTGAGACTATAGAACGAATCAGGTAATACAAAGACAGATCTCCTGCCCGGAAACCCAGATCACGAATGATTGCTGAAAACAAGATACCCATCGTATTTGCGACAACACCCATCGCGCCGCCCTGGATCAACATACAGGCAATCACGATCTTCCACGGGAAATTCTTACCTTTCATCGTACTTGTCTCCCTTCACTATTCTAATTATACCGAGATAACGATAAGACAAATAATCCAAATATTTATATGTCATATACAGATTCGGTATAAGAAAAGACTGGTATATACCAGTCTGTGTATGTTTACAGGATCTCGTCTACCGCCAGGATCATCGTCATCAGTAACTTGATTCCACGGATGTAATTACTGATATTCACGAATTCATCCGGCTGATGTGCTCCGCCGTGACCGGCAGGGAGATAATCCGGTTTCTCACCCCAGTTTTCACTGTAGATACATCCGGTAGCGAATGCGTTCTTCATTGCTCCTGCGTAGGTGCCGCCCTTGCCGATACGGATCTCTCTGTCGGTCACGCCTGTGCATTCCTGGAATACACGGTTGATGGTCTGGATGACTGGTCCGTTGATATCCAGGTGGGCGCCGTAGGTCTTCTCTTCCACTTCTACGGAGAAATCCCATTCCGCAGCCTTGGCACGTACGTTTTCTTCCAGACGGTCACCGTTGTCCGTAACACAGTAACGGCAGTCGTTTAACAGGGATACATTGCCATCGTTGAAGCGCAATACAGTACCGGAAGAAACCGTCTGTCCGGAGATCTCATCTGTTTTGTCTATACCCAGGAAGGTCCCGTAATAGTCATCATTCACATGATCGAGGAATTCCAGGATATGACGGTCAGTTTCTCTTAAGCCTCCCAGTTTCACCAGGGCTGCCGTCAGTACCTTTACCGCATTGACGCCGCGTTCCGGACCGGCCGCGTGTGTTGTTACACCGGGGGCGGTAATCGTTACGGTATCTTCTGTCTCGGTGACTTCAAAGTCTTCCGGTACGGACTTCCAGTCAATGGCGCTGGCCTTGGAGATGACTGCTGTAGCCTTGTTCGGGACGATATTGAACGCGCTTCCGGCATACAGATCCGCAAAGTCAGTGGATAGTTTCTGATTGGAGATCAGCCGGTAACGCAGTCTTCCGAATTCACCGGCAGAGCCCGGGAATCCCGCATCCGGCACAAAGGTGAATGCTGGTGCTTCATAGTGCGCGCAGTAGTACTTGACATCCTTCATCCCGGTTTCTTCGTTCGTACCGAGTAATAATTCAATGTTGTTTCTCAGCGGAAGACCGAATTCACGGAATGCCTTCATGATGTATAAACCGGCAATCGCCGCAGACTTGTTGTCTCCGGTGCCTCTGCCGAACAGGTATCCGTCTTTTACGATCGGATGATACGGTTCGGTAATGGTCCAGTCATTCCCTGCCGGTACAACATCCAGGTGTGCCAGGATTCCAAGTCTCTTTTCCTTGTTCAGGTTATACTTGATACTTCCGACATAATATTCATAATTATGGGTTTCGAAGCCTTCTTCTTCACCTTTCTTCAACATGGCATCCAGGACATTCTTACAGCTCTGTCCGAAGGGTTTTACCGCGTCACCGTCACGAGATACACTCTCGATACTGGCAATTGCCATCAGATCCTTGATGATATTGTCTTTGTTGTCATCAATATACTGGTAAAGCTGATTCATTGTTTCCTTGTTCATAAAAAACCTCCGTTATATAAAATTATACATGAATTCTATTTCTCCGATGATCTGTTTTCGTACTCTTCCATATACCTTCCGGCATCCTTGATAAAACTCCAGATCATCAGGATCATGATGATCCCGATCGGGAACGCGGAGATGATACTCACACTCTGGATGTTGTTCATGGAACTTTCGGAAAATACCAGGGCAATCGGCAGTACGATCAGTAAGATACACCACAACAGGGTGATCATCGGGTGCGGTTTCTCATTCTCCCCGAGTTTCTTATAACTGTAACAGGCAGCGGTATAGGCGATGGAATCGAAGCTTGTCGCGTAGAAAGCAATCATACAGACAAAGATCCAGATCAGGATCAGGCTGTTTACCGGCATTGTATCAATGATATTCAGGATCAGCTGGTATAAGTCCCCGTCTGCCGCGTACATGGCGATAAAGTCTGCTGTACCTGCAGTCTGAAGTCCTAAAGAATAGTTCCCCAGCACGATAAACGATACCAGTGTACTTCCCACGCCGAAGAGATATCCGCCCAGAATCGTCTGTTTGATCGTCCTGCCCCGGCTGATATTCCCGATGAAGAACGGCGCCGCGATACACCATACCATCCAGTATGCCCAGTAGTAGATCGTCCAGTCCTGCGGGAAGTTACTGGTCCGTCCGGGATCTGTATAGGTACTTAGTTCAATGAAGTGCTGGATCATCTTGCCGAAACTCTGGATCCCGTATTCCAGGATAAACCTGCCCTGTCCCCCGATCAGGAAGACCAGGAACAGTAAGCCGAAGAACAGCCAGATACATAGTTTGGCAAGGAAGCTGATCCCCTTAAAGCCATGCAGGACTGCGTAGGTATATACCGCGCAGGTAATCAACAGGATGATGATCGTTACAGCTGTACGGCTGATGGTGATCCCGAACAGTTTCACAGCGATGATTGCCAGTAACGGGGTCGCTACAGAGAAGGTCGTGGCAGTGCCTGCCAGCAACGCGAATAACGCGAATAAATCGATTACACGTCCGAGAAAGCCATGCGCTCGTTCATCACCGATTACGGTCAGACAGGCCTCGGAATATCTCTGTTTCTCCCGCTTCCGGCAGTGTACCATGAACCCGAACGCTACTGCCAGAACCAGATAGAACGCCCAGGGGATAAAACTCCAGTGAAACAGAGGAAATACCCCTGCCCATTCGGTAACCGGTCCCAGTTCGGCAATATGCGGATTGGAAGCGTACATCACCCATTCCGCAAAACTGTAGAACAGGATATCTGCCGCAAGACCGCAGGTAAACATCATACTGCCCCAGGTGAAGAAATTATACTGTGGTTTCTCTCCCGGTTCTCCGAGTACGATATTTCCGTACCTGGAGAAAGAAAGCCAGAGAGAGATGATCAGTACTCCCAGTCCGATGACCAGATAGTAACTTCCCAGAGAATCTCCGAAGAAGAACCGCACCCGGCTGATTACACCATTCGCGTTTTCCGGGAACAGAAACAGGTAAACTGCCAGTCCCATAATCAAAATGAACGGCACAAGGGTAATCATCCAGTCAATTCTGTTTTTCTCTGTCTTCCTGTTACTCATGAGAATCACCTCCGTTATTTGTCCGGTATGCAGGATCGATCTGTTTCAGTTCTTCCAGACTGTCGATTTCCACGATATCGGATGACTTCATCTCCCGGATACCGAGAGTAAACTGGTCAAAGTGACAGAACATCGGCACATCATCCCAGTAGATCTGATCGTTGCCGGATTCAAATTCCTGTTCCACGTATTTCCGGAGTTTCCTGCCGTCTCCGGCTGTCCACCGGGAGATGGAATACAGCTGCCAGCCACGGGTTCCTCCGGTTCTGGAACAGGACTGGACAATACCATCTCTGACTTCCATCAGCCACTCCCTTGTCTGTCCTTCACACCACACCGCGTTATAGCCGGAGCGTGTAAAGTACGGGTCAAGAATCGAGGGATTATAGATGATCTGGTCTCCGTCCAGGATCATACAATCTTCCAGATATTCTCTTGCGTAATACAGGGAAGAGATATTGTTACAGGTGTCATACCGGGGATTCTCAATCAGATGTAATCCGGGATACTGTTCCGGAAGATCCTGAAACTGTTCTTTGAGATAACCAACGACCACGTATATTTCCTCAATACCGTTTTCATGCAGGGCTTCTATAACGGTATCGATCATTCTGGAACCGTTGACCTTGATCAATGGTTTCGGTGTAGTCAGGGTCAGCGGACGCATTCGTGTTCCTGTTCCCGCAGCCATGATCACGGCACGCTTTACCTGATGAATTACCGGATCAGTCATGATTTACGCCTTCTTTCTCCTGTGTCATTCTCTCTTTTGCGTAGTGATAGTACTCTTTCGCAAAACGGTATTGGCGGAGACTGTATTCTCCGAATTCCACACCGAGTTGTCTCTTGAATTCACACCAGTTGGACCATAACAGCCCGCAGGCGGCGATATAGCAGTAGATCTTGGTCCGTACTTCATCCGGACACTGATATTCAAAATACAGGTCAATAAGACGGTCTGTCTGTGTCTTATCGTACATACTGTAGATACAGAACATGGCGATATCCACGTGCGGATCCTGCATGCCGGCATATTCCCAGTCCGTCAGCTGAAGTTCTTCCTTCCCGTCTTTGGTATAAAACAGGAAATTGTCGCATACCGCGTCAATGTGGGTCAGACACCAGTCTTTTGGCTGAGCCTGGATATACTCTTTCAGTTCCAGGACATTTTCCTTTGTCCTGACATAATCACGGTATACCGAAGGCTTCCCGTTCCACAGAGATTCGTAGAACTCAATCTGCCCGAACAAATCAAATGTATGTTGTACCTCCAGTTTCATCTCATGAAACTGCCTTAGTTTTTTCATACACTTCTGCAGGTCAAGGATATCATCACTGTCACATACACGTACGTTTTCCAGGTATGCGGTGATTTTATATCCGTTATCAGGATTGATATAGACAGGGTCATCACAGAGTCCCTTACCGCTGATGGCTTCATATACCTGTGCTTCATTCTTACGGCTGATCAGACGTTCCGTTCCTTCTCCCGGTATACGCATGATGTATTTCCTGTGATCCACGGTAAACAGGAACGAACGGTTTGTCATCCCCTTCTTCAGTACCGAGATATTGGTGATCTCGGAGGGATGGACGTGGAATACAGAAGAGATCGTGTGAATCGCATCGGAGTGCAGCTGCGTGGAATCCGCGTCCAGATCACGTAATTGTTCGTAGGTATTGATCTCAATGATGTCTTCATCCGGGAAGATCCTGGCATGGATATTCAGTTTATCTTTTCCGTACAGGGCTGTTTCCCAGAAGGATTGTTCATATCGCCGGTCAGAGATCAGCCTGCGCAGATTCTCTTTCACGGTGACAGCGTCTTCTTCCGTCAGATAACAGATCCCGATCATACGGTTGCCTTCATCGTTTTCTTCTGTGCGTACCAGTTCTCTTTTCCGGTTGAGTCTGAGATCACTGTCTGCGGTTTTTTCTTCAGATACCGCATACCAGGAGTAGAGTTCGTACTTGGAAAAAGGGTTATTTCTGCACCAGAGATCACAGGGAACGATATAGGTATTCCCCAGTTCTCCTGCAGCTTCCGCAAGACTGTAGAGATTATTCTTTGAGGCATACGCTTCATTGATCACCAGATCCACACCGAATTCATCGATCAGGTACTCGAATTCTTCCTTCATAAAGCCTGCGACTACCGTGATCTTCTGTATTCCGGCTTCGTGCAGCTGGGTGATCAGACGTTCGATCAAACGTTCCCCTTTCACTTCCAGAAAGGCTTTCGGGGCAGACAAATTGATCGGCACCATACGCATGCCGAAACCCGCCGCAAGGATCACCGCGTTACGAGGCTTGTCTTGTTCCAGCTGCTGCAGGGCTGTTGCCGTCAGCCGGTATTCCTGATCCAGATATCCCTTGTCCTGTATACCGTGAAGAAGCTTGTTGATCATCCCCAGAGAATATCCGGTTTCTTCCGAAAGAATGCGCTGATTCTGCATACCATTCTTCTGCATATACAAAAGCAGATCTGTTTCGGCAATGGTCAGACACTGGTTATCGGTATTTTTCTTTTTCATGAACATTACTCTTTTCCGTTTTCGTGAACACAGTTCTAAATAGAACGCCGGGTTCTCCCGACGTTATTTATTATATAACTAATTTTCCAGAATATATACATTTCCTGTCGGATGATATGACTCCAGATCCGATGCCTTGCCTTCGATCATGTATTCTGTCATCTTATTGTTGTACACATAGCCCAGATATCTGCGTTTGCGCACATCTCCCTTTTTCCAGGTAAACTGCTGATCCCCGGTATATCCTTCCAGTAATCTCTGGTACAGGTCCTGCAGATCCTCAAAGGAGACCGGTGCTTCCGATACGGTAAACTCATGGTGTTCATCCAGACCCTTGACCATAAGCAGCGGATTTCCCCTGCCGGTCGGTCCTTCGTTCTCGTACGGATAGCCATGATCCGCAATGATGATCACAATACTGGAATCATACACGTTCGTCTGTTTCAGTGCCCGGACAAACTCCTCCGCAACCTTCATACTGATCTTTACGGAATCATCATAGTTGCCGGTGCCTTTGGGGATGATATTCAGATCCAGATCATACTGGAATGGCACATGTGCCCCGTCCAGATGATAGTACTTGAAACATTTCTCCGGGTCTTCTGCCTTGAAACCTTCATCCAGAAGCTGATGATACAGACCGGCGTTGGAGTATTCGAAGTTGTTCAGCACAGTTCCCTCCGGTACATCATACAGTTCCATGAAGGAATCCAGATCAAAGTTCGTCAGTGGTTTCAGGAAATACGGCGCGTATTTGAACATGGTGAGGTTGAATTGTTTTGACGTATACGTCCAGATCGACTTGAATTTTGACGCGAACGGTACCGCGTTACGATAGCGTGTCAGCGTCTCTTCGTCGGAAATATACAGGAGATCATGGTCGTAGTAATCGATCTGCCAGTCATCCTGTTCTAATGTGCGGAACAGCGGAGAATTCTCCATTTCCGTCAGTTCCAGGTCATGGAAATCCTGATCATTTTCATACCATACGCCATTCATGATGAACGGTACTGCTTCATGGGTGAAGGAATACGCACCGGCAGTATCCGGATAATACATGAAGTCCTCAAAAGCTTCCGCGTAGTATTCAGGATCTCCGGAAAGCTGGTCATAGACTACCCTGGAGTCTACCGCATCCAGAAGCAGGATCAGAAAATTCTTCTCCTTTGAAAGTATCATATTCTCCTGATCCGTAATGATGTAGTGCAGTTTACGATTCAGGATATTTGTGGAGAATGCCAGTGAGACCGTGGTGACCACCAGGACAACAGAGACCAGGATGGAGATCAGGCTCATCATTCCCCGCATACGTTCCCGGAAGAAACAATCTCCCAGATACAGGATCAGCAGGATCAGGAGTATTACACATGCCGAGATGATCATATCCTTGATGTACTCCGACCAGATGATCGTTGTGCCGTCCATGGAAGGTAAGTTGGAGACAAAGAAATTCCCCTGAATATAGAACACCAGGAAACACCCGAACACAACCATACTGAGGATCATAAACCAGCGCTGGCTGTATCTGCGTACCAGCAGAAGAATTCCCGTGATCAGGAACCACAACAAGAAGAATACCGGTACGATTGAAGTCATCATCACGTAAATATCGAACCAGAATTCACTGATATTATGCGCGTAGATTTCCAGCGGTCCGTAGACAAACAACAGATATACCAGGGAAAAAGAAACGCTCAGAGCCAGGATCACATCAAAGATCAGCTGTGTCCTGCGCTTGTTCTGCAAGGTGACGGAATCTTGTTCTGCCGCAAGGATATTACGCTCTGTCTGCGGATCCTCAAACTTCAGTACATCACTTTCGTATTCGGCGGTAGACTGATCCAGCTTGAGTTTCCGGGCAATCTTACGCCAGTAGATATTAATAAACGCGCTTAAGCCGATGATCACACCGGCAATTGCCTGAATCGCGTAAGTCGTTACCGAAGGGTCGATATACGCATGAACCCGGCATGGAAAAAGCAGGGAGAACAGAAAAGAGTAATAGATGATCCGGAAGATTTTTCTCATGTTCATACCTCTGCCAGATCCTCTTTGGATACGATTTTCAGTTCTTCCTCCGGCATCTCCGGATGACGTTCACGTACTTTGCGGAAGACGGCGTCAATGAGATATCTCGCCCCAATCTCCGCACTGTCCCCAAGATGATAGACGTATTCGTTCGTTACGTTTTCGATAGTTTCCCGGTACTGTTCACTATGATCCAGAAGATAACGGATCTTCGGTCCGATTTCTTCGATATGTTCCGTTTCCACGGTATCTCCGACTACATTTCTGGTCCAGATATCAAAAGGTACCGTATCGATCTTCTGATATTCCGGATTCATGATCTTCATCGGTGTATTCACAAAGATTGCAGGCTTATCCGTGGTAAACACAAATTCATAGGCTACACTGGACCAGTCACTGACGATGATATCCGCCTCAAATACCGTACTGCTTGAAGTGAAGTCTGTCTGGATCTCAATGTTGGGATATGCTTTATAACGCAGCTGCAGAGCGTCCAGTTCCGGTCCGTGATGACGGACATACTGCGGATGAGGACGAACAATGATGCGGTAATCCTGGTCCTTGATTTCGTCCAGGATCCCTTCCAGGCAGCTCTCCATGATATTCCCGGTATGCCAGGAAGGCGCAATCAGCACCATCTTCTGTTCATGAACTTCGTGGGAAGAGGACGCGTAATCTCTGCGCATGTCATCCAGCAGCGGGTATCCGCATTCCAGCAGGACTTTGGGCGGTAAGCCGTATACTGCCTCCTGCTTGCGTATTTCTTCCACCTGGTGCTTTCCTGCCAGGAATACTGTATCAAAATGATCGACTGCTCCTTTACGGAACGTCAGGTTATAGGAACCAATGCCGTGGCATAAGTTCACATACTCAATATCCTTACGGACATAACTGCGCTTGATCTGGTAGGTCTCCAGATCCGGCATGGTCATCGCCACAACATCCGCATCCATCTTCATCATCAATGTGATCAATGTCTGCATGTCGATATAATACGCCTTGATCTGGTCGTTCTTTTCTGCCATCGCAAAGATCTGATCCTCCGGATCACTGGTGATGTAGTGGATCGGTATATTGGTATACTTCAGGATATATTCGATCATTCCTGCGTAATACTTGTAAAAACCGTTGCTTTCCGAATAGAACACCAGATGTTTATTACCGATGGAAAAGAAACGCTTATAGTCTTCTCTTACTCTTCTGCGTAAAGGATCATTCCACTTGAACTTCTTCTTCGGTCCTTCCAGTTCCTTCAGCGTATTCTGGGTTTCTTCCAGTGCTTCATAATCCACGTACTTCTTCGGACTGATCATCCAGTTCAGAAGATACTGCTGGGCAATCGCCAGAAGATTACTCGCCACCCAGTACAACGCAACGCCTGCCGGCACATAGAATCCCAGATACAAAGACAACGCAACCGAGAAGATCATCGTACCGTATCTTCCCATCCATCCCTGTTCCTGCTGAAGAACGTTAGCCGCATTCTCCACCACTGCCAGCAGCCAGGCAGAAAAAGCCGCGATCAACGGAGCGATAATCGCAAAACCCAGACGATTTGACGCGATCCAGCTGAGATTTAATCCCAGGAAAGATAACTTGAACTCCCGGATCTGATCCACCGCTGAAATGATTTCTTCAGGATTTCCCGGAACCGCAAGATACTGATCCACCAGTTCCGGATCTCCGTTACGGATATCATCCATCACAGCTAACTGCAGGGAATTTGAGGCAGGATCCAGTTCCGGATGATTCTCCAGGGTTACCTGGATAAAGGATTCCGTGATCTCTTCCGGCACCTTCAGAATATAGTTCATCGGACGGTAAATGACCGTTACCACACCAAGCAGAAGGACGATCTGGATCACCAGGGGAACCAGTGTAGCCAGAGGGTTATACCCTTCTTTCTTGTATAACTTCTGCTGTTCATCCGAGATCTTGTCTTTATCTCCGAAGTACTTGATCTTGATCCGGTTCAGTTCCGGCTGCATCTTCACCATCTTGATTGAATTCTGATGAACCCATACAGACAACGGGAAAAGGATCACCTTTGTGATCAGGGTAAACAAAAGAATAGCCAGGCCATAATTCTTCAGCAAACTATAGCAGGCATTCATCACTGTTCCCAATAATCCCGAAAACCACTCCATCGTTATCTCTCCGTATTCTTTACGTCTGAATTAATATACCACAGATTCATTCTGGTTTGACGGATTTTTCCCTGATCCTTGTCGTCAGTAATCCCATCACAGCCCAGCAGATCGCGGATGTCGCTTTTCCGTTATACAGCAGACCTGTTTCCAGCTGTGCAATCAGAAATGTTCCCAGCATGAATGTCCAGAGGATAAACCGGTCAAAAGAACCGCAATTCCTTGCGGAATCACGAAATACTCTCAGGAAATAGACCACAACCCACGCAAAGCCAATCACACCGCTGAACAGTAAACTGTTGATAAACAGATTGTGGGCATTCTCCCCGTGTGTTGAGAAATATGTAAAGCCCCTGCTCTTCAAGCCATATCCGATGATCGGGGATTCCCTGATCACCCCGAAACATTCCTTCCACATCACATACCGCCGCGAACTGAAGTGATTCAGGAACTCATCTCTTTCCGCAGGAGTCATCCCGCCAAGGTCAGCGAAGGTCTTCCCCTGATAGGAATACAACGCGAAGTTTCTCGCTATACCGTACTTCGTAAACAGCAGGACATAACCGGCAGCCAGAAATATCACAATGATCATGATGTACATCCACATTCTTTTCTTCCGGTCTGTGATCCTGTCATGCAGTACAGCCATCCCCAGGACAAACACACTCACTGCCAGCACCAGCATGTATGTACGTGCCTTGGTCAGGTACATGTACACCAGTTGGATGACCAGATTCAGGATAAACAGCACGGACATCAGCCGGGTATGCTTATCCCGGTTATGAATGATCCGGTACAGGAAAAAGATGATCGATGTATACGCATAGTTTGCGCCTTCGTTGTAGTACGTGTAAAACCCGCAGAAACGATCCGGAGTGATTTCTTTCAGCCACTGCGGCGCAAATGACCTGGCGTAAAGACTGGCTGTACCGGTCACAAACACAACCGCCATCACGCAGATAATCAACCGGTCCAGACGCGTCGTGTCCGTTTCTCCGTGATATGCCCCGAAACAGATAAAGATATACAGGATCAGAATCGCAAAGTCCTGCAGGATGGAAAACCGCCAGTTTGCCTGATAAACAAACGAGCAGAAAAGATTGATCACCAAAAAAACCTGTGACATACGATAATACCAGTCCGAAAGATATTTTCCGGTGATAAACGTATGCCACAGCCAGACTGCCAGTACCCAGAGATAAATCACCGCATATACCGGTTTCAGCCAGTAATCCAGGAAGAATTCCGTGAAATTATTCAGCATGAAAACAACGACATACGCTGATACTATATTCTTTTCAGAAGTAATCCCTGAGATGAATTTATTCCTGGTCAGATTCTTCATTCTCGCTCTCAGGTTCCTCGATTACTTCATGTGTCTTTAACAATGTCCAGGTATCGTTCTCATACTCCACCGTTACCTGACCCTTGTTTTCCGCAAAGAAATACGGTTTGACAAACCAACCCTCATCATCATTCTTCTGCCACCAGAAAGCCAGATTCGTACGGATGATCACGTAATCCGGATCATACTTCTGCACCATCTCGCCAAAACGCATATAATCCGCCTGATCCGTATCATTGATCAGGTAATCGATTGACACTTTCTCCGGATACAACATCGTGATCAGATCATAGTGTTCCTTGTAGGCTTCAGGATCTGCCAATGAATCACGGAAATCCGATGAAGAGAATACCACCTTGATCTCATCCACATACCCCTTCAGACCTACATCCTGAGATAAGAACGTAGGACGTTCATCGTTGGAATGCGGAATATTGTCATAGATATAACTGTATAAGTCATAGGTATCCTGGGATACCTTGTACTCCCAGTTATGTCCTTCATCCTTAAACACCAGTGTCTTACTGTACGGAACCGTAAGATTCGTTCTGGCAAACAGACAGCTGATGATTCCCAGTACAGGCAGGATCACGAAATTCACATGGATCTTTGACAGGAACGCGTCCATATTCGCAATCAGGAAGATCAGCACAAACGGATTGACCACCAGATCGAATACACGCAGATATACCTCACTGGTGAAGAACTTCGCCACTGCCGGGGCCACCACCGGATTGATAAACAACAAGCCCAGAATGATCAGGAAGATCTTGAAATTCTTCTCGTTCCGGAAGTTTACCAGCAAGCCCGCAAGCAGGACATACAGGATGATGTTCCGGTACAGTTCCTGCTGATTCAGATGACTGGTGAAGTTATTGCACATATCATGTTCACTCCAGGTGCGGAAGAAGATATCGTAGCCGAACTCTCCGTTCCGGAACAGGAAAGACATGACGATCAATCCCAGCAGCGCTACCGGGAATAACCAGATCATGACCGACGTAAATTGTTTAAAGTGCTTACGGATCAGGAAGGCGATCAGGCACAGCACTGCCTCAAAGGCACCTGCCATCGGCACAACTTCCTGCCATGCCGCATAACGAGGATAAAACATGATCAGGGCGAAATGTACCAGCGGTGTCAGGGAAAGGATAAACGCGATCCACGTGGTCCAGTTCTCTTCTTTCTTCAGACACATGTAGAAGAACGCACTGCCCGTAATAAACGCGCACAGGAAGAAACTCGAAGAACTGACGGCCATACCCGCGTAATACAGGGCAGTAATCAGATAAAAGAGTTTCCCCTCTTTCGTCTTCGTATACAGATATACAAGGAGTAACGCAAAGCCGATGATCACCGTACGATAGGTATTCCCGAAGAATGCCAGCGTCGTATTGAAATAATTCGTGTAGTACGGTGACAGGATCATCAGGCATACCACTACGCCAAGGATCTTCCAATACTTCTTGAACAATACGTTGACACTGCTGACAAGAAGGCTCCCCAGAGACATGTAATACAACAGTGAAGCACTCCAGATATATACCGGTGTCAGGGATTCCTTATAGTCAAAGAGTACTCTTACCCACCGCAGGATCATCGCAAAGATATAGTAAAAACTCTCGGTCCCGTGCAGCTTGTCAAATGCGTAGTACCCGAACAGATCTCCGTGGTAGTAATCCACCCCGCCGAAGAACGCGTGCGTACTGTTCTCGATGACATCCGACATGTAATAGACAGAGTCAAAGAAGATATTATTGGTATTCAGCTGCGCAGACGCATAACCCAGCACTGCCGCAATACCGATCCCCGTCAGAAACGCGAACAGATTCTTCCAGGTCGGCAGCGGATTGGACAAGGTCAACA
Organism: Solobacterium sp.; assembly: GCA_017430925.1. GTDB lineage: Bacteria > Bacillota_I > Bacilli_A > Erysipelotrichales > Erysipelotrichaceae > Bulleidia. The sequence continues at coordinate 14,500 of JAFRMA010000038.1, forward strand.
GGCAAAGTACAGGTCCCGCAAGGATCAGTCCCAGCAATAAGTAATACCCGATATCCGAAGATACTCTCCAGGATACCGCGAAGTAGGAATAAATCTGAAACACCGCAAAGATCCAGAAAACCCCAAGGAAAGTACAGTCTATATCCTTCAGAGACTTGAAGAACTTCTGAAAGATCTTTCCCCAGAAATATCCGGAAACGATCAAAACCAGACAACACAGTACGGAAATCGAAAACAGGTTCGTATTCCAGTGTTCAAAGTAATATCCTATTTCTCCAGCCATACTGTCCTCTTCACGATATCTGTATAACTCTGAATCAGTTTCACAACTTTCACGGACACATTCTCGTCACTGTAGTCGTTCGGCAGCTTGATCGGTTCATTGTTCTCACGCAAGGATACAGACAATTCAATCGCCTGTTCAATTGTCTTTGTGGTAATGCCGCCGAGGATCACACTTCCGGCATCCAGAGCCTCCGGACGTTCTGTACTGGTACGGATCAGAATTCCGTAGAAGCCGAGAATTGCGCTCTCTTCGCTCAATGTGCCGCTGTCGGACAGGACACAGTAACTATTCTGCTGGAGCTTGTTGTAGTCAAAGAAGCCAAATGGTTCAAGATTGCGTACCAGGGGATGGAACTTGAACTGTCTCTTTTCAATAAACTTACGGCTGCGAGGATGGGTGGAATAAACCACAGGCATCTGGTATTTCTCTGCCACATCATTGATTGCGGTCATCAGAGACATGAAGTTCTCTTCCAGGTCGATATTCTCTTCACGATGCGCAGACACAAGGATATACTTACCCTTTTCCAGACCAAGTTCTTCCAGCACATGACTGTTGTTGATCTGATCCATATGTTTGTGAATAACTTCTGTCATCGGTGAACCGGTCACGAATACCGTCTTCCCGTCAATTCCTTCTGAAAGAAGATAACGTCTGCTGTTTTCGGTATACGGAAGATTGATATCGCTGATCGCGTCAACGATCTTCCGGTTGATCATCTCCGAGACATTCCAGTCCCAGCAGCGGTTTCCGGCTTCCATATGGAAGATCGGCATCTTCAGTCTCTTGGCGCAGATCGCGGATAAAGCGCTGTTGGTATCACCGAGCACCAGTACGGCATCCGGTCTTTCCTTCACCAGTACTTCGTAGGACTTTGCCAGGATATTTCCCATTGTCTCGCCGAGATCCTTGCCTACACAGCCAAGATAATAGTCTGGCTGACGCAGACCGAGATCTTCAAAGAAGATGTCATTTAAACGCGGATCATAGTTCTGTCCGGTATGGACCAGAATATGATCAAAGTATTTATCACATGCCTTGATCGTTTCACTTAAGCGGATAATTTCAGGACGTGTACCCAGAATTGTCATTACCTTCAGTTTTTCCATGATAAAAAGTCTCCTGCAGACATTATAACAAAATCCCCGTCATATTGACGGAGATTTCCTCGTTCCTTCTATTTCTTTCCGATGACTTTCTTCACCTGATCAATGACTTTACGCCCGGTTTCACTGCGTTTCTGGAAATACATCAGTGAACAGGTGACCTTGCACTTCACATTATCCGCAATACAGGACAGGCTCTGTTTCGGGTAGATGTGATAGTAATACAGTTCCACAAGATGTCCGCCGAACCGCTTCTTATAATCAACGATCTCCCACAGGAAGTGGAACTGTTCATCCCCGTCCCTGATACTGTCCACGATCGTCTCATACAACGCGATCTGACCGACATTGTACTTATCATAATCCGGATGATGAGAGATGATGGCGAGATGACTGTGGCGGTTGATATGAGGATTGATCGTGCCTCCCAGGATCTCTCCGTGATTCTCTACGGTATGTACCACACCGTAGGACTGGCATAATTCATACGTTCCCTGTTCTTCCTTCTCATCCAGGTCGGAATGACTGTTCTTCGCTTCCATACGGAGATGGTTGTAGTGCACCAGTGTGGAGATCAGTTCTCTGGAGATCTCACTGCCGCGGTATACCTTGAATTCCGCTTCCGGGTAATCCCTCAGGAAACGGCGCTTATAATACTGCACATGTTTGCGTGTTGTCTTATTTAGCATCGCCAGATAGCCTTGTTCGCTGTCCGGCAGGTCCATGATGATATCACTGACGATCCCGGTCTTATGAACGTGATATACCGGAGATTCGTACGGCTCATAGAAGCCTCCCCAGTTCACGTACTTCCCCTTGTACTGCGCGAACATCCATGCGCACACACGGTCGATTTCTTCTTTCGTGTAGTGGTTCAGGGTGCCGAGAATGTTGACACGGTGGGCTTCCAGCGTGTAGTAAACGTTGAAATCAGCCAGTTCCAGACGGTATACCGGCCAGGTATCGTTAAACGCGTTGAAGAAGCCTATGGCACAGTACATACTGTGATGTTTATTGTCGAACACAGGATCTTCATCGATTCTTTTGTCAAATACGGTTACTTGTTCACTCATGGTTATCTCTATCTTATTACATTTCCTTCTTGGAATGTGACTTTATCGATCACCTTGCCTGTCAGGAGATCATAGACAACGATATTCAGTCCGTTATCCTCACGTGCATACTGTTTATCCTCAATCTCAATCACACACTCCTGCGGGTTGCTTTCGAGCTGATACCGGACATTTCTCTCGGAGAATCTCCCGGCGGAACGGGCACCGCCTTCAGAAAGACCTTCCGCCTGGACTTGATTCTGAACAACTAACGCAAAGAACGCATCCCGGGAATCCGGGATATTCTGTATGCCGAAATTTTTCAGTTCTTGTGCCGCCTCAGCTGTAAGCGCTGATGCGCAATCACCCCGGGAAGCCAGGAATACCGCATAGTGGTCCGGCTTCAATGCGCGCAGATATTCTGCCTGATCATCCGCTACGCCGATGACCGCGTTCTCCTTGATCCGTTCATAGAATTCTCTGGTATTCTCGTACTGTTCATCGTTTACTGCCGGCACATAGTATTTGTCCCTGAGCAGCTTCCCGATGAATCTGCTTGTTTTTGCGGCTCCCTGGACATTCTCGTGACCGACGACGTTCTCCTTCGGCAGTACTGCTCCGATCTGGTCGTAGTATTCCTTACTGCAGAGATTGTAATAATCTACCCCGTGTTCTTCGGCATACGCGGTATAGACGTGATGCGCCGCGTTATCCATCTCATTGCCGGGCAGACTGATCAGCACCAGTTGTATCCCCTCTGTCTTACAGAGATCCACGATCTTATCCAGATACTCCTGCATCAGCGGAGGAAACTCCATCCAGGCACCGTCATCTTCCGGTTCAATCGGTGTATACTCTTCCGGACCATCCCCGTATACGGGGCCATAGCCTTTTAATTCTGAAGTATAGGTCATGGAGAGATCCAGATCTGCTTTCTTCAGAGAAGACCAGCGGGAATGGAATCTAAGGTTTGTCAGATAGTAACTGAGTTCGGACTGCGTATCATCTCTTGAGCAGATATCTCTGACTGCTTCTCTTTTTACGGAAGAGAACTTCATCGGATCAATACACTTTCTGGTCAGACCTTCCGAAGTATTGATGGGATATTCCGGGTGGACATTCCACATGAACCGGGTATCGAAGATGACAACTTTCGGAGACTGATAACGCAAAGCCTCCTTCAGCCAGTAATAACTCAGGAAGACGCTCTGTTGTTCACTGCCGAGATTATAACTTCGTATCCCGTATTCGTTATAGATTTCCTGCGGATTCAGAGCGTTGACGGTCGTACTTGACCCCATCAGGAGTACATCCACGGTATCTTTCTTCATCTTGTAGAAGCCATGGTATGTGGAGGTGGTAGGCCAGGTATTGTTTCTCAGAGTATACTTGGGCATCAGGAATTCATTGATTCCCAGCAGAGAGGTGATCAGGATCCCCGTGAACAACACGCACTTGATTATATTCTTGATATGCTTATTCATGGCTAAAATCCTCCGTAGATGAAATCGGCAGCGTTAAAGCCATAACCGTAAGAACCGCAGATCCAGATCAGCCAGATCACCGCGAAATAGATTCCCCAGCGGATCACAATATTCCGTTTCATGATCCAGGAACGGATCACAACACCCTTCTCCTGAAGATATCCGACCAGCCACAGAAGGATGACAGAGAACAGCAGTACGATAAACTCTTTCTGATTCAGACCCAGCTTGAATATTCTGCCGGTAAACAGTTCCGGCGTAAATTCCGTAAACATGGACCCAAGCATTTCCAGCGCCGTCTTCAGCGTATCCGCGCGGAAGATGATCCAGCCGATCATGACCAGGAAAAAAGTCAGAAGCTGCCGGAAAGGACGAAGAATTCCGGACGGTGCGTGTTCAGAGTTCCTTCTGCCCGGAGTAAACAATTCACCCAGGATCTGATAGAACGCATGTAATAAGCCCCAGACGAGGAACTTCCCGCTGCCGCCATGCCACAGACCGCTGACCGCAAAGACGATCACCAGATTGATCCAGCGCATCAGTTTCCCCCTCCGGTTTCCTCCCAGAGGGATATAGATATAATCTCTGAGCCAGGAACTGAGCGAGATGTGCCACCGGCGCCAGAAATCCTTGACAGAATCCGCGAAATACGGACGGCAGAAATTCTCCCCAAGTGTGATGCCGAACATCCCTGCCACACCCTGGGATATACTTGTACAGGACAGGAAATCCGCATATAACTGAAGACTGTAGAGGATCCCCGCAAGTAACACATATCCGCCTGTATACTTCGGGAACTGGTCAAAGACGTTATTCACGAATACCGCGGCTGAATCCGCAATCATATACTTCAGGAAGAAGCCCCAGAGAACCAGCTGAAGCCCGGAAACGATATGATCAAAATCATAGTCATTCCCCTCGAACAGACCTTTTTCCAGCGCATTATACCGGGGAATCGGTCCCTGGATGATCTGCGGGAAGAAAGAGATAAACAACGCGTATTTCAGAGGATCCACCTGTACACGGACTTTTTTCCGATAAACATCCGTAAGATACGCAATCATCTGTAAGGTATAAAAAGACAAACCTACGGGAACGATCCAGGAAGTACTGCCAAACAACCCGCCTACCCTGTACAGCAGCAGCGGCAGAGAAGATAACAGGATTCCCGCCCACAAGACAACAAGCCTGACGATCTTTTTCTTCCTGCGGGTGATCTGGATCATAAGACTGAAACAATAACTCAGAACGATGGACAAACCAAACACCAGCAGCTGTTTCCAGTCACGGATCAGCCGGACGTAAAAGAAAACACTTCCCGCCAGAAGCACGATCCACCGGTGCTTCTTCGGCAGGAGATAATACACCGGCAGTAATACCAGGATCATCGCAAAATATTGCCAGGAAGTATAACTCATCACTCAGCCACCCTGTTACTATTCAATATCTGCGCAAAGTCCTCACACATCTGTTCAAGACTCCAGTCCCGGATTCCCTCAAGAGAACGCTTCCCGAGAGTATTCCGAAGTTCTTCGTCTTCCGCAAGTGTAAGGATCGCCTCCCGCAGTTTCTGTACATCTTCAACCGGAACATTTACGCAGTTCTTGTACAGACGGTCAAATTCCAGTGCCGCGACACAATGATCTGTAGAAAGAACAGGCAGTCCAAAAGCCATCGCCTCATTGATCACCAGACCCCAGATATCATACCTTGTCGGTAACACAAAGACATCTGCCCCGGCATAGTACTCCGCAAGTTCTTCTTTATGAAGAAAAGGTACGAAGTGTATATTCTTCAGCTTATTCTCACGGACGATCTTCAGCACATTCTCTTCCGGCTTACCGCCTACGATGTAAAATCCGATGTTTTCGGGAAGACCGGCCGCAGCCTGTACGAGGATATCATAGCCTTTACGGGGGATCTGCTGGCCTACAGAGAGGAAAATGATCTCCTCTTTATACTCGCAGCGTTCCCTGTATTTTTCCTTCTCTGCACGCATCTGCGCCGCATTGGTGATCTCCTGTTCGCTCATTGCCGCAAACCGGTAATTCCTGATCTTTTCATCCCTGATTCCGTAATAGTTAAAATACTTATTTACTTCCTTGCCGGAACTGAGATATTCATCTGCCCTCTTCATCACAAAAGAAATGATCTTGTCGATGAATCCTCTGGGTACTGCCAGACCGCCATCCGCATGGATATACACCTTTTTCTTATACTTGTGAAACAGATGTGTCGCGTACATACAGACCGGCTGGGAATAATCCGAATTGATCAGAAGATCATATCCCGCGGCAGCTTCTTTCAATACACGTCTGCGGTTATTCTTATCCAGATAGACCGCTTTAAAATGCCGTGTTTCATAGTTATACCAGGAACTTTCCCGATCTTTCTCTGCCCGTGATTCAAACAAACACAAAAGATCCGTCTTTTGTCCAAGCAGGTCCATGAACGCGACTTTATACGGAGATGGTGTATTACTGATCCAGCAGACTTTCATCTTTTTCATGCGGTCTTCTCCCTGTACAGTTCCGCGTATTCTTCAAGCATGCGGCTGTACGTAAACTGTTTCGCTCTTTCCCGGCAATCCTGCGCAGAGAAAGGATGCGCGCGAAGCTGGTCCACAGCTTTACGCAGACCATCCAGGCTTCCCCTTTGGACAACGATGCCGGTCTTTTCATCCAGGATCTCCGGTGACCCGCCGGTGTTGTATGTGATCACAGGCGTACCGCAGGCAAGAGCTTCCATATTGACTGTGGGGAAGGTATCTTCAAGCGTAGGATTCAGAAGTACATCAGCTGCCGTGTACATTTCTGCCATTTCTTTCTGACTGTTGGTTCTGGTCACAGTGATCGTACTGTGCGGGAACATCTCCTTCTGGTTATCCCGGATACCTACGATGGCCAGGCATTCATCTTCTTTCAGCATCCTGCTGAACTGCACAAGATCATGAAGACCTTTCTCATGTGTCCATACGCTCGCGGCTGTAAGAATCAGGAACTTATCTTCAATCATGAATAACTTCTTAAAGTCATTTTCCGTGGCTTTAAAGACCTCAAGATCAATACCGTTATGGATCACTCTTGTGTCAACATCCTTCAGATAAGACTGTTTTACCTGGTCTGCCAGCCACCGGGAAGGTGTTACGATCGTAAGATTCTCCAGTGAAGTAAACGTTTCTTTCTTACGTATATAGTTCTCGGCGGTATGACGCTTTGTCCAGGATACCGGATAATGATTGGCAAACGCGCAGTCCTGACAGCCTGTACGCCAGCCTTCACAGCGCATACTGTCATAATGCGCGCAGTGTCCGGTCATCGGCCAGCAGTCATGTAACGTCCAGACCACCGGCACACCCATCTCCTTCAGACCGGCAAACAGTGTTTCCACATCCACGTAGTATCCATGGAGGTTATGCAGATGTACCAGATCCGGCTGAAATCTGCGCAGGTCTTCCAGCATGCGCTTCGTTTCCGCAGTATTGGAAAACCCGTGACGGTCAAAAAGAAAAGTCATTGCGGCATGCCGGACATTCCCGAGAAACCCGGTCATCCTATATGTATCCGCGTCAGTCATATCTTTTTTCCGTCCGTAATAGATCCTGGCTGTTACTCCTTCCGTCTTTGAAAGATGGTATACCAGTCTCCCGGTACTGCCGAATCCTGCGACACTGTTGATATATGCGATTCTCATCTATACCTCTTCACGGAATGTGTCCGGATGTCCCGGATCAAAGACTTCATTTGACCAGATCAAAGTAATCAGATCTTCAGTCTCTGAAATATTGATAATATTATGCGTATATCCCGGTAATGTGACCACTACCTGGGGATGATCACCGGTCACTTCAAATTGCCGGATCTCATCACCGAGTACAGAACGTTCCTGTACCAATCCGTGTCCCTTGATGATGATAAAGAACTCGATCTTGGTGTTATGCCAGTGCTGTCCTTTGACCTTTCCCGGTTTGGATATGTTAAGAGAGAATTGTCCTCCGCTGACGGACTTGGTCAGTTCGGTAAAACTCCCCCGTTCATCCGCATTTACCTTCAGGTCAAAGATCATCTTCTCCTTCGGCAGATATGAGAGATATGTACTGTAGAGTTTCTTGGCAAAGCAGCCTTCCGGCACATCCGGCACATACAAAGACTTCGGTATATTGCGGAATTGTTCCAGAAGATCCACAATCTCCTGTAATGTCACATGATGTGTTACCGGGCAGTAACAATATTCTCCCACCGGATCAGGTACAGCCTTCACTCCTTCAAAACGGCAGTGGTGTTCCTTGCCTTCCAGCAGATCCAGCATCTCTTCCACAAGATCATCGATGTATAACAGTTCCAGCTCCACAGCAGGA